>NZ_CAXAOY010000011.1:0-196028 GCF_963970975.1 Pseudomonas sp. RA_15y_Pfl1_P11 | reverse complement strand
GTAGAGGTACACTTTTTCAACTTTGGCGTCGGGGCGCATCATGACGGCGGGCTCCTGAAGGATATCGGGAGCCCAGCATCAGGCATCAAATGGCAGCTTTGAATGTGTAGACGATGGATCGCTTACCGCATATCAAGTACCCCTCTTCGTGACAAACACAACGATAGACCGAAATTCCCGGTTCCATGGGCACACGAAGGCCGAAATCATCGTGTCCGCGGATAGGGGCGGGGGAATTCTTTGTAGAGAACCCTATGTTAGCCATATAAAAAACAATACTGACATCATTGATGTAGCAAAATCTTCGACCCCATAACAGCACGGCGTCAAACGTGAGAATTTGTACCGCCAATTTGCGCCTGTATCTGCGAAAGAAAATCTTCGGGGAGTAATACATTACTCAGAGTAAATCGTTGGTTCTGTTCTTTCAAGTCAATGATAAGCGTTTGAAAAAATGGATTTCGGCGAGCGCGGACCGAACGTATTTTTTCAAATCGGATCAGGTCCTGGCGATTATAACCATCGGCCTCATCGCGAAACATCAACCCTTCCGGAACGATTGAAATGCTCACTTTATGATCACGCCTTGCGAAGGAGCAAGTGACGAAAAGTATTACAGTCACCAAGATCGACGCGCCTACCAACCACAACCCAAAATAATTCTGAAACTGAAGAATCGGAAAAAAAAGAAGAATCGAAGTCACGACCAAGCTTCCACACGCCCAACTCATGATTTCAAGGGCAACTTTCAAATTAAAAATAGCTTGCATGTTTTTCCTTTATTTTAATATCAGGCAGGACAAGGTCCATTACCTGTTGCATTTTTTAGGTAAATAGAACGACACATAGCAAAACTTCGAAAACAAAAGCAGCACACCGATACATTATTGGCTCGCCGCGATCTCGCATTCCAAGTCAACAAGTCGCGTGGTAGGTCCATTGGCTTTCAAGCGCTCAGCAACAACGCTTGGCCAGCGGTTGCGAGAGCGGCGTTTTGCAATGCTGTAGGTGAATTCCTGGATTCGATCCAGAGGGTAAAACATTGGCTCGAGTATCAGCTTTGCAGCATCCTCGGCGCCTAAGTAATTCTTGCCGCCCGCTTCCTTTTTCGCTTGTTTTAATTGCGCCAGGGTATGCTTGAAGCTATCGCTCATTTTAAATCGCACGTCCAGCTGGCTTTTTACGAACGCATCCGATTCACTGTGATTACCGTGTTCGTCGAAGTAAGGGCCGTTGTTCATGTAGGCACGGATGTACTCCCAAAAACCTTTTTGCATCGCCAGTGATTTACCGAACGGCGCACCAAGGCTGATCATCAGTGCGTTTTCCGGTTCTTCAAATTTCCACACTCGAATTTCAAGCGAAGCGCTTTGCATTCCACCGATTTGGGTGCCCACTAGCTGAAACTCATTGGCCACGGCAGAAATGCCATCCCATGGAGCGTGGTAAAGATCACCGTCATGATCGAAGTACACTTCGCGGGTTCGGCGGTTAAACAAGATGGGCAAAGGTAAAGGGCGCAGGGTTTCCCATAGGAATGGCGCCAAAAACATCGGCAGACAAATTCCAAGCATGATGTACAGCCCCTTTAGCTCAGCGCTTTGCATAAGACTGTAAATACCCACACCTAAACCTCCGATAAAAACCCATCCACCAAGCCCAGAAAGTATTCCTCGATCAGATTCCCCGCCTGCTTGCAAAGCCAGGTAATACTCGGTGTGCTCATCGACGATAAACAACTCCATCGGCTGCTCTCCCGTCGATTTGTCTGCCTCAAGCATGACCGTGGGTGTGGTGCTATATCGGGGTTGTCCCGGCGTATTCATATCCATGCTCGCTCCATGATTTTTACCGCAGGCAGCATCAGTCCTTCTTGTGGGGAATAGATCAAATCGCCCTCGATGCGCCGCAAGTCTCTAACTCCGTCCTCATGGTACACACGACGATAAGGGGTGATGCCGGCGGGCACAGGAACGCGGGTACCGCTATGCCGGGCAAAGTCTTTACCTGTCCACTCGACCTTTTGGATTTTATCGGCGTGATATCCGAGTGTGTCGCCCCAAACTTCCTGGCCGGTGAAATGAATCATACCGTCGGTCAGCTCCACGTTTTCGCCGGGCAGCTTTAGCAACAGGTAAGTGGAGACGACTTGCCCTTGATAGGGGTTCATTTCTGCCAGCCGATGAGCATCAAAGCTGATGGGAAACAGAATGGGGTACAGATTGTCCATGGAAAGGATGTAGCTGCTTGACCAGGTGTCGTCCGGGCGGATACCAAAGTGGCTGTTCTTCACCCATTTTTCCAGCGGCGAGTCTGCCGTATAAAGACGGGCAATGACCCCGCCCACAATAACCACCGCGAGCCCCAGTAACTTGGCTCCCAGGTGCGGCACTACGTTGAGCCCCCTGGCAATAGTCGCCGCATCCCCGCCTATCACCGCGGCCCGTGCGACCCGTAGCGCCCGGAACGCCTGGACCTGAATTTTGATACTGGCCAGCGAAGCGCCAGCCACTGCCAAGTTCACGGCCATGGTGTCAAAGTCGCCCGCTTTGTAGGCCTCAAAGGCGTCTACCCCATAAAGCACGACGTCGAACGCCAGAAAAACGCCTTGCGCCAAAGCTGTAGTGGCGGCGCGCCCCAAAGCCTTGGCCAAAAGTAGCCGAGATGAAATTGAGGTGCCACCGCTCTGCCGGACGGCTGATGCCCAATCAACCTCGGCCACTCTCTGGAATACCGCTGCGCCTGCTGCGCCAACACCGATTAGAGCCCCTGCTACCCCGAACCCTCCTTTGACTGATTGATTGCCGGTAAACTGATCCGTCGCCCAAACAAAATTCACCCCCGCCATCAGCGTTACCAAACACTTGATCGGTGCTTTACTCAGTGCACTCTTCAAGTCAAACGCACTGCTCAGATCAGCGCTCGCTAGCAGGTTGACCGGCAACCGCTGCAGCTTGGTGCTGGCCGACACCAGGTGCATAAACGGAATGCTTTCGCTCACGGCACCGGCCAGAGGCGTCACGTTGAGCCTGGCAGGCAGTGTGTTGCGGGTGCCTATCAGGTCGCTGTACCACTCGCCCAGTTGGCGCGGTGTGATACCCAAGGTTTGAATACGCTGCCCACTGCGGGCTAACGCGGCGGCCATGTAAATGCGCCCAGCGGTGCTGGCGGCATTTTCCGCTTGGTGCAAGTGCAGCCCAGCAGCCGGCGCAAGGGACAGAAATAAAGCTTCAATACTGGACGCCGGAGCCCGTTGACTCAGCTTTTCAGCCGCCTTGTTCATCGCCTCGGCATAACCAAAGGCTTTAGCCATCTGAGTGGCGCCTTCTTTTAGCGATGCGCCATTGTCGTGGGCAGCATCGCTCAAGTCGATCAGGTACTTTATTTCTCCAATGCCAAGCCTTTTGGGTAACCCAAGCAATGCCCAGAGCAACCAGGGTTTACCTTGCGCATCACCTTCAAGGCTTAACGTTATGGCCTTGGCTCCTGGGCTGGTATTCGCCGGACCTAAACAGGCGGCAGCGAAATGCAGTTCCAAGGCCTCGCGACTGGAGGGCTGAGAGATGTCGAAGTGGCCACAGGCGGTGTCCATGCTGGAGGGGCCATTCACCTGCAAGGTGTTGAACCAATCGACCCAGAGCTGCGCCAGCCGGCGCATGTCGGCGGTATAGCGGTCTTCCTGCGTGTTCTGGTCTTCCCAGGCGAGACTCAACTCGTCATAGCGAGTGATTGAGGGCAACTGCGTTTTCAATTGCGCGTCATTATCGCTCAAGGACTTTAAAACACCCGCAATGGCCCACTCTTCCGCGTGATGTTCCTGATAACTGTCAAACCCCGCTTTACGGGCGCGCATCAGCGCAGCGAGATCGAGCAGCACGCCCCAAGCATCATCAATCACAGCATAAGTGTGCTGTTCGCAACGTGCCATCTGCTTGAGCACTTTCAGCCAGTTGGGCGCGTGCTCCGTTTCGGGCTCACTGCTCCAGCCATAGCGAGTTGCATCGCTGTATTCGCCAATCTGCTTGTTGATAGAGTCCACTTGGCCACTGAACGGTGCAGTACCCGGCACAAAACTGCGCATGACGCGCTGACGCACGGCGGGGTCTTTTTTGGCGGCCTGGTACTGCGGCTCACTCCATCGAACTGGCGACCACACCAAACCGGCAGAATCGCCAGCTCTGAGCAGTAGGTGTGGTTGGGTTCGGGTATCAATCACCCGTCCTGCCCGTGAGGTTTGCGTGAGTTGCGCTGATTCGACCTGATACTCCACCAACTTGGGTGGAGTGCTTTCCCAGACGTAGAGCCAACCATCCCGCAGCAAGCGCGAGGTGTAATTAAGGTCTTGCTCGGCCAAGTCAGGATGGCGCGGCCCAAGATCTGGAAACTGTCCGCTCAGCGGGGGCAGACCATGGGCACTGATATCGACAGCTGCCGTGGGACCCAAGGCATAGCGCAGAGGCAAAACAGCGGCGAAAAGCGGGCACGTCCCGTAGGGCGCTTCATTGGATGGGCTCATGAATGTTGTTCCGTGTTGGCGGGTAAGCTGAGCGCGTGCAAGAGCGCATTTGGCAAGATGATTTGTGCCGCTAAACCTTTATCCGCGATAGCAGAATCACGCTCAGGCGTTTCGTTCGTCCATGCACGCACTGAGTCGCCGCCATGTCGCAACCAGACACTATCCACGCCACACCAAAAACCAGCAGGCCATTGGGCACCGGCCAACCGTGCGCGATTCAGCGCGGGGCCATCGGCCAGGCGTAACCAAAGTTCGCGGCGCTGTTCATCAAAAATGCGTAAGCGTCGTTGCAGGATTGGAAGTAATTGATTGGCGCTTTTAAGAGAGCCCAGCCATACGCCTCGCTGCAAGTCGCCGCCGCCCCACCACTCGTTATAAGCGGTACTGCCGAATGAGGCATTGAGTAAAAATGGCCCGGCCCCGGCAATAGGTTCATACGATGTTCCCTTGAAGAGTGGCAGGGGATTGTCGAGACCGTAGTGCTCGTTCAACCAATCAAAAGCGTCGTCATACTGAGCGCCGTCAAGCAGGAGTAGCCCCTTTTTCGGGGTCATGGATATCATGCTTGAGCCCCCTCGGCGTCCAACTGCTCTTGGGCGGCATCACATACCGGACAAATTCCGGAGGTCGCTTCACGGAAAACAGCGTTTTGTTTGAGTAGCGCTTCCATGGGGAGGGTGTTGACGATCATGGTCAGCGCTGCCACAGGTATCCCCGGCAACTCTGGAGCAGCAGCGGTCCCCGCTGCGGGCGCACCACCTATTTGAATCTCGGTGCTACTGAAAATACCGCCAGGGCCAATCACGATATGCTGGCCACCGCCTTTCAGGGTGATGCTGGCCCCTGCATCCAGGATCAGATGAGCCCCGGCCTTGAGGTGCACTTGTTGTCCTGCCTCAACCGCCAGTGTCTGGCCGATACGCGCGTGGCTGCTGCTGGCGACTTCCAGGTAGTCGTTGGCCTTGAGCTGGACTTTGCGGTCTGCCGTGATGGTGCGCTGTTCTTCAGCTTCGAACACCGCGATGCTGTTGCCCTTGATGGTTTCCCGGCGCTCGTTGCCCACTTCCAGGCGGCTGTCATTTTCGACCTTCTGCTCCAGGTCGCGCTGGGCCCGCAGGTAGATCAGTTCCTGCCCTGCGCGGTCTTCGATCGACAGTTCGTTGTAGCCGCCACTGTGCGGTGAGCTGTGGCTGCGCAGGACGGTTTTGGTGTTGTTCGCCGGCAAGGGATAGGGCAGCGGTGTGACCTTGTTCGGCACGCAACCGGTAATCAGCGGCTGGTCGGGATCGCCTTCCAGGTAGGTCACCAGCACTTCCATGCCGATGCGCGGCACGGTCACCGCGCCAAAACCTTCGCCTGCCCAGCTGGATGCGACCCGCAGCCAGCAGCTGCTTTTGTCGCTGCCCAGTTCGGCGCGGTCCCAATGAAACTCGACCTTGACCCGTCCGTATTCATCGCAAAAGATTTCTTCCCCGGCGGGGCCAGTGACGCGGGCGGTCTGGCTGACCAGGACGGATTCTCGCGTGACCAGCGGCGGACGATAGAACACGTCCCAGGGGATCGCCCTGAAGCTGTTGCGGTAACCCTGGGTGAAGCCGTCTTCGGTTGTGACGTCGCTGCTGATCGCTTCCTCCAGCGCCTGCGGTTGTTTGCCTGAGTGGGTCACGCTGAGCAGCAGCCACAAGGCGTTGCAGGCTGGGCGCGGGTGTTCGGTCAGGTCGAAGAAGTGCCCGCTGCGCAGGCTGGGCTGATCGCTTTTGCCTTCAGCCAGCTGATAGTCACGGCGATGGCGCTCCAGGGCCTGGCGGGCGAGTTGTCTGCCAAGCTTTTCGTTTTTATGCCGCACCGGGTAACGATAGTCTTCGAGTGTCGGGCTGAACTCGGCAGTGAATTGGCTTTCGAGCAACTGGTTTGGCCGTGCCAGGTCATAACCGCGATGCGTGGTGGTACTGGTGCGGGTGCTGAAACACACGGCGAACTGGCTGACGACAGGCTGCTCGGCGGCCATGCCCGAGCCTTGCTGATAAGCCGTCGCGCCCAGTTTGGGGAAGTAGGTCTGATCCTCGGTGAAGACCAACTGATGACCTTCCTGGCTGTGCTGGTGGTGCCAGGCAATCCCGTCCTCACAACACAAGCGCTGGATGAACGCGAAGTCGTTCTCAGCGTATTGCGTGCAGTATTCGCGCTCCGGGCTGGTGCTGACATGAAAGGCATACGCATCGGCCTGAATGCCATGCCCACTCAGCACCTGGGCGATGATTTGCGGCACCGTCAGGTGCTGGAAAATTCGTTGGTTGTGGCTGAACTGCAGATAGTGCAAGGCCGGCACCAAAGTCAGCTGATAACGGGTCAGGCGCTTGCCGGCCTCGCCCACCAGCACCTCTTCGATATGCCCATGCAGGCCTTCCCCGTGCAGGCCGAACTGCAGAAAAGCCGGCTGCCCGAGCAGACGCTCAAGGTCGAAATCCGGCGACTCGCTGACCAGTTCAATCTGGATCGCATACAAGCTGCTGATCGCTTCCGTGCCCTCGAAGGCGAGGACCTTGAAGTCGTGGCGAACAGAAGGGATCAATAACGCAAAATGCGCAGCATTGGCCGGCGCGAACATACGCTTATCCTTGGCTGAGAGAAGACAACACACAAAACGGCATCAACCCGCAAAGAGGTGGATGCCGTGAAACCGCCTGCCCCTATCAGCCGGCGACAGGGGTGCGCCAGTCATCGGAACCGGAAGTGCCAGACACTTCGTGGGTCCAGGTGATCTTGCGGTAGGTGAACTCAACGTCCTCCAGATGGGTGAAGTGCGAGTTCGCCGGGTCCTGGCAGTTATGCATGTAGTCCTTGATGTCGACGATGATCGCGTCTTCAAGTTTGGTGGTGAAGTAATGTTCCTGAGTACCGGCGGCCGAGGTGCGATACCACTCGATAGTGATCTCCGTCAGGCGCTCGCCGGACGTCAGCGCGGCCAGCAACAGCGGCGAGGACTTGTCGAACACCTTGGTGATCTTGACGGGCTTGTGCACCCGTTGACCGGTGGGTTGACCCGATTGCGGATCGCGCGGAATGATCACTTCGTGGTTGAAACCCTGCACCATGACCTGGTCTTCATGACCTTCCTGATACGTGTTGCCGACCGAGTCAGCGGTGAACGCACCGGCAGTGATCAGGCCCTGTTTGGTACCTGTGATGGACATATACGCTGGCGTAGCCATGGTTGCTCCTTGCTGAAAATAGAGGAACCCGCAGGCAAGTTTGCACTGCAGGTGCCGTAAACTCTTACAAGGTTTATGCCAACAAAGTTAAATGCCTTGTATATCAAGGTTATGCCGGAAAAGTTGCAGTTGGGTCGGGCGTATTACATGAAAAACACCCCAAAAAGTGCGCAAGAAGTTGCGCAGCGCTGTGCAACTTCTTGCGCACTTGTCTGTAGCTCTTTAAATATAAGATCTGCAGCGATTTATCCACAGGGTTTTCCACAATTTAGTGTGCAACTTGTTGCGCATGATGGCTGTTTGGTCTCAGGTTTACAGGCGGGGTGAGATTTTGGCTTGCAGGAATTTTCCCTATCCTTTTTCAGAAAAGTCTTATATTTCTGAGTGATGCGCTGGGTATTAAGATGTATCCGTTGTTTTTTGCCAGCGCCTCTCAAAGCTTACGCCAGTTCAGAAATGTAGAAGAATAAGCACATCCTTAAGCGTGCAGTCTGACTTAAATCAGTGAGGTTCGGTCGACGATAACGTAAGTGCCAAAGCTTCCACGTCGTGAGTTTAGAATCCGGGCGCGCTCGCAACAACAAATTCAAAAGTTTCAAATTTTTTACAGTTCGGCGCCGTGAAATTATTCATGGGTTGTGACGTGGCAATCTTAATCAATCAAAGGTCATGGATGTCCTACTCCAGCAAACTTTCCGCTCATTATCTTGAACTCGCGAAAATCTCTATTTCCAGAGCGTGTTTCGCGGGCGAGGACGTGCGTTTTTCGAGCGCATACGAAGCGCTGGAAAGCGAGCTGGCTAAAGCCCAGTCCATGCACGAAAGCGGTCAGATCGACTGGCTGAAAATCTGTGAAGACAGCGAAACGTTACTTCGCACCCTGTCCAAGGATTTACGAGTGGGTGTGTGGTTGACCTGGGGTCTCTATCAGCGCGAATCTTTCCAGGGTTTGCTGGCTGGCCTCGGTTTTCTGCAACACCTGTGTGAACACCATTGGGCTGAAGTTCACCCGCGCAAGAGCCGCACCCGCGCCGCTGCTCTTGGCTGGTTGGTGCCACGCCTTGAGCAACTGCTAAACGAAAGCATCGCGATCAAAGAGCAGCTGCCGTTGTTCCGCCGGATGGTGGAACATCTGGAAAGGCTCGATGCCGTGTGCACGGAGCAGTTGGGCGACGATGCACCGTTGCTGTTGCCGATTTCCCGCCGCCTGAAAAACCTGGTCCAGCGCGCCGCTGATAACCAGGTTGAAGCGGGCGTGGTGGGGGCTGCCGTTGCGCAGGTAAAGCAAGTCGCTACGCATTTGTTTGCCCCCGGCGCACCGATCAACAACGAAAAAGATGCGCATAAGGCGGTGCGCGCCCAGCAGGAAAATGCTCGTCCCTTGTGTGCCTGGTGGCTCAAGCAGAAAGCCACAGATTTGCGTGCGTTGCGTCTCAGTCGCACGCTGCTGTGGTTGCCCATCGAGGCGCTTCCCGAGCGCAACGCCGAGCAGATCACGGCCTTGCGCGGTTTGCCGATGGACAAGCTGAAGAGCTATCAGGAGGAATACGATCAAGCCCGTTACGCAGACCTGCTCGTGGCGCTGGAGGCGAGTTTGGCGAAGGCGCCATTCTGGTTCGATGGCCAACGCATGGTCTGGGAATGCTTGCAGGGTCTGAACGCCGAAATGGCCATGCGTGAAGTGGAAATTCACTTCGCGTTGTTTATACAGCGACTGCCCGGCGTCCTCGAACTACGTTTTCACGACGGTACGCCGTTCGCCGACCCGGCCACTCGCACCTGGATCAGTGCCAACGTCACCCCGCACCTGCAAACCCCCAGTACACCGCGCAAGGTTGAAGCGAGCGACACCCAATCAGCCTGGGAGCTTGCCTTGGAAGGCGTCCTGCCGATCTTGCGCAAAGACGGTCTCAAGGCCGCCGTACAGATTCTCAAGCAGGGCCTGCATAGCGCTCACGGCGGCCGGGTTCGATTTTTCTGGCAACTTGCTCTGGCCCGCCTGTGCTTCGCCGCCAAGAAATACGAACTGGCCAAGACTCAGCTCGAGATCCTCGACCGAACTTTATACGACTCGGGCCTGCAAGCCTGGGAGCCCGATCTAGTACTCGAAGTTCTGCATCTACTGCATAGCTGTTGCGAGCTATTGCCGCAAAACCATGCGGTGCGTGAACGCAAAGAAGACATTTACCGCAGGTTGTGCCACCTCGATCTTGAAGTGGTACTCGAATAGGCCCCAAGACCACAACCGCAAGGAGAAAAAGCATGGCCAAAGAAGGCTCTGTAGTTCCCAAAGAGCGCATCAACGTCACTTTCAAACCCGCCACTGGCGGTGCCCAGGAAGAGATTGAACTGCCGCTGAAACTGCTGGCGATCGGTGATTACACCCACCGCAAGGACGAACGCAAAGTCGAAGATCGCAAGCCGATCGGTATCGACAAAATGACCTTCGATGAAGTGCTGGCCAAGCAAGAGTTGGAGCTGACACTGAGTGTGCCGAACCGTCTCCAGGAGGAAAGCGACACTGAAGAGCTGGCGCTGAATGTGCGTGTCAGCTCGATGAAGGACTTCAACCCGGCCTCGCTGGTCGAGCAAGTGCCTGAGCTGAAAAAACTGATGGAATTGCGCGACGCGCTGGTTGCCCTCAAAGGCCCGTTGGGTAATGCACCTGCGTTCCGCAAAGCTATCGAAGGCGTTCTCGCCGACGACGAATCACGCGGTCGCGTGCTGGGCGAGCTCGGGTTGAACGCCGCCGCCCCAGACGCCTGAGTCACTATCAGCCAAGGAAGCCTACACAATGAGCACTAGCGCAGCACAGCAAAAGAACAAAGAGAATGGTGAATACAGCATTCTTGAAAGCATCATCGCCGAAACCCGCCTGACCCCGGACGACGACGCCTACGCCATTGCCAAACGGGGTGTGTCGGCCTTTATCGAAGAGTTGCTCAAGCCGCAGAACAACGGTGAGCCGGTCAAGAAGGCCATGGTGGACCGCATGATCGCGGAGATCGATGCCAAGCTCAGCCGCCAGATGGACGAGATCCTGCACCACCCGGATTTCCAGGCTCTGGAGTCCGCATGGCGGGGTCTGCAGTTGCTGGTTGAGCGCACCAACTTCCGCGAAAACATCAAGATCGAAATCCTCAACGTCTCCAAAGAAGACCTGCTGGATGACTTCGAAGATTCGCCGGAAGTGATGCAGGCTGGCCTGTACAAACACGTTTACACCGCTGAATACGGTCAGTTCGGTGGTCAGCCTGTGGGGGCGATCATCGCCAACTACTTTATGTCCCCAAGCTCGCCGGACGTGAAGCTGATGCAATATGTGTCCAGCGTTGCCTGCATGTCTCACGCGCCGTTCATTGCGGCGGCCGGCCCAAAATTCTTCGGTCTGGAAAGCTTCACCGGCCTGCCGGACCTGAAAGATCTGAAAGATCATTTCGAAGGCCCGCAGTTCGCCAAATGGCAGAGTTTCCGTCAATCCGAGGACTCCCGTTATTTTGGCCTGACCGTACCGCGCTTTCTGCTGCGTAATCCGTACGACCCGGAAGAGAATCCGGTCAAATCCTTCGTTTACAAAGAAACCGTCGCCAACAGCCACGAACACTATCTGTGGGGCAACACCGCCTACGCGTTCGGCACCCGGCTGACCGATAGCTTTGCCAAGTTCCGCTGGTGCCCGAACATCATTGGCCCGCAAAGCGGTGGTGCGGTTGAAGACCTGCCGCTGCATCATTTCGCAAGCATGGGCGAAATCGAAACCAAGATTCCTACCGAGGTGCTGGTCAGCGACCGTCGCGAATACGAACTGGCCGAGGAGGGCTTCATTTCCTTGACCATGCGCAAAGGCAGCGACAACGCTGCGTTTTTCTCCGCGAGTTCCGTGCAAAAGCCCAAGTTCTTTGGCATCAGCGCCGAAGGCAAAACGGCGGAGTTGAACTACAAGCTAGGCACCCAGCTGCCTTACATGATGATCGTCAACCGCCTGGCCCATTACCTGAAAGTGCTGCAGCGCGAGCAACTCGGCTCGTGGAAAGAGCGTACCGATCTGGAGCTCGAGCTCAACAAGTGGATCCGCCAGTACGTTGCCGACCAGGAAAACCCCAGCGCCGAAGTGCGTGGCCGTCGTCCTTTGCGTGCGGCGCAGATCATCGTCAGTGATGTTGAAGGCGAGCCAGGTTGGTACCGCGTCAGTTTGAACGTGCGCCCGCACTTCAAGTACATGGGCGCCGATTTCACTTTGTCGCTGGTTGGCAAGCTGGATAAAGAGTAAGCGGAGCCTGACTTATGACTGGATACGGCAGCCTTTTCGAACGCCTGGGTGGCGACGCGGGCAAACGCGCCGGCTGGAGCCGTGAGGTCGCCGCCATGGCGTCGGTGGCTGCCCATCTTGCGAAGATGCTCAGCACCCGAGCGGGCAGCGTGCAAACGCTGTCCGACTATGGGCTCCCCGATCTCAATGACATGCGCATGAGCCTGCATGACTCTCTGAGTCAGGCCCGTCTGACCATCGAGAACTTCATCGAAGCCTACGAGTCGCGCCTGAGCGATGTGCGCGTCATCTCCCTGCCGCGTGATCACGATCAGCTTCGGCTGTCCTTCAATATCGAAGGCCTGTTGGAAGTGGATGGTTTCAAGCGCCAGGTCAGTTTCTCTGCATGCCTGGATGGCAGCGGTCAGGTCAAGGTCAGCTAATGAACGTTGTACGGCAGGACGCGCCAACGGACAGCACGCGAATAGTCATGAATACGGATGGAGCGTTGAGTCGCCTGGACCTTGAGGTCGTGGGCGATTTTTTTCGCCGTTTGGCATTCAGGAACGTTTCTTTATGAAATCCAATACCCGGCAGGTACCTCGTGTCCTTTAATCACTACTACCAAAGCGAACTCACGGCACTTCGTCAGTTAGGTCGTCGTTTCGCCGAGCGTAGCCCGGCGCTGGCGCCTTTCCTCGGCGAGAGCGGGCGGGATCCGGACGTGGAACGGTTGCTCGAGGGTTTTGCGTTCCTGACCGGGCGGCTGCGCCAGAAACTCGATGACGAGTTGCCGGAGCTCAGCCACTCGCTGATGCAACTGCTGTGGCCCAACTACATGCGGCCGCTACCGGCGTTCAGCATTTTGCAGTTTGATCCGTTGAAACGTTCCGGTCCGGCCTTGAGAGTCGAGCGCGAAACACCGGTGGAAAGTTTGCCGGTTGACGATGTGCGTTGCCGTTTCCGCACCTGCTACCCCACCGAAGTGCAGGCGCTGGACCTGGTCTCTTTGGCGTACTCGGTGCAAGGCGATGGTTCTCTGTTGAGCTTGCGTCTGGAGATGAGTGCCGACGGGCACCTCGGAGAGCTGAAGCTGAGTCGCTTGCGTCTGCACTTTGCCGGCGAGCGCTACATCAGCCAGATGCTGTACCTGAGCCTGTTGCGTAACCTGGCGGGTATCGAATTGATCCCGCTGGACGCCGCCGGCAAACCCATCAACGGAGTCAACGGCACGCCGATGGCGTTCAAGATTGCAGGTAACCGCGTGCAGGCGGTGGGGTTTGCCGAAGAGGAAGCGTTGATCCCGTATCCGCTGAATACCTTCCGCGGTTATCGCTACCTCCAAGAATATTTTGCCTTCCAGGACAAATTTCTGTTCGTCGATATCAATGGCCTGGACCTGCTCAACGCGTTACCGACAGACATCCTCAAACAGGTGCGCGGCCTGGAGTTGCGGTTCGACATTCGCAAGAGTGGCGTCTTGCGCATGCGTCCGACGCTGGACAACGTGAAGCTTCACTGCACGCCCATCGTTAATCTGTTCAAGCACGATGCATTGCCGATCCGTCTTGACGGCAAGCAGGACGAGTATCTGCTGCTACCCATTCGGCATGACTTGAAAAACTGCGGTGTGTTTTCCGTGGAAACGGTTACTGGCTGGAAACCGGGAGGGCTTGGCTATCAGGAATATGTGCCGTTTGAGTCTTTCGAGCATGACCCCAGCTTCGACGTTCCCACGAGTCGTCCCCATTACAGCGTTCGCCAGCGTCCGTCCCTGCTGCACGACGGCCTCGATACCTACCTGAGCTTCGGTCTCCGTCATACCCAAGCCCATGAAACGCTGTCGATAGACCTGATGTGCACCAACCAGAACCTGCCGCGCCAGCTCAAGCGCGGCGATATCTGCCTGGCTTGCGAAGAGACGCCGGAGTTCCTGACTTTCCGCAATATCACCGCGGCCACTTCGAGCTTCGCACCACCGCTGAATCGCGACTTTCTCTGGAAGCTGATCAGCAACATGTCGCTCAACTATCTGTCGCTGGCTGACGTCAACGTCTTGAAAGTGATTCTCGAAACCTACGACTTGCCGCGCTACTACGACCAGCACGCAGAGAAGGTCAGCAAGTGCCTGTTGGACGGGCTCAAGTCGATCAAGCACCAGCACGTCGATCGGCTGCACCGGGGGCTGCCGCTGCGGGGTCTACGCACCGAACTGACCATCGATCCGCAGGGGTATATCGGCGAGGGCGACCTGTTCGTTTTTGCGTCGGTTCTCAACGAGTTTTTCGCACTTTACGCCAGTCTCAATTCGTACCACGAGCTGCGGGTAAACAGCACACAGGGAGAGGTGTACCAATGGACACCGCGAATGGGCCTGCAGCCGCTTCTTTAAGCAGACTGACTCAAGGTATACGCGAGTATTCGCTGTTTCAGGCCGTGCTGTTGGTAGTTGACCGACTGCGCGAAGTCCACCCACATCTCAGCCAGGACGAGGTGTATGACCAGCTGGAGTTCCAGGCTAACCCGAGTCTGGGGTTTCCTGGCAGTGACGTTGACCGCGTCGAGTTCTTTCACGAACACGGACTGCTGCGCGCACGCCTGCGCTTCAATCTGATCGGGTTGGTGGGTTCCGGTTCACCCTTGCCGGCGTTTTACGCCGAACAGGCCTTGGGCGACAGCGAGGACGATAACCCGACCCGCCGCTTCCTCGACCTGTTTCACCATCGTCTGCAACGGCTGATGCTGCCGATCTGGAAGAAATACCGCTATTGCGCCAGTTTCGAGAGTGGTGCCCTCGATCCTTTTTCCGCTCAGCTGTTTGCCCTGATCGGTCTCGGCGGTGAAGAGATCCGTCGTGCCCGGGAACTGAACTGGAAACGCCTGCTGCCGTACCTGGGCTTGCTCAGTTTGCGCGCGCATTCGGCGGCGCTGATCGAAGCGGTGCTGCGTTACTACTTCAAACACGCTGAATTGACGATTGAACAGTGCATTGAGCGTCATGTGCAAATCCTCGGCGAGCAGTGCAATCGCCTGGGGCTAGCCAACTCTGTGCTCGCTGAAGACGCGGTACTGGGACAGCGTGTGCGCGATCGCAGCGGCAAGTTCCGGATCCACATCCTCGAACTGGACTGGCAGCGTTTTCATGAATTCCTGCCGATTGGTTTTGGCTACCAGCCGCTGTGCGCGCTGGTGCGGTTCACCCTGCGTGATCCGCTCGATTACGACATTCGCCTGGTGCTGCGCCAGGAAGAGATTCGCGAACTGCGTATTGGCGAGCTAAACGCTTGTCGCTTGGGGTGGACCAGTTGGCTCGGCCGTGAAAGAGCGGACGGCGTGGTGACTTTGGGCAGCAAAATTCATTAAGGACAAATGACCAATGATCAACGTAGACCTGCAACAACTCATCCAGGCGCTGGATGCCGAAACCCGTCGGGACCTGGAACGCTCCGCCGAGCGCTGTGTGGCGCGTGGCGGCAGTAAGGTTCTCGTCGAAGACCTGTTGCTGGGTCTGTTGGAGCGTCCGCAAAGCTTGCTGGCCCGCGCGCTGCTCGATGCCGAGGTAGATGCCGGTGAGTTCAGTGCGGCGCTGCAATCAAGGGTCGAACATAGCGCGTCGCGCAATCCGGTGTTCGCCCCCGAGTTGGTGCAGTGGCTGCAAGATGCCTTGCTGATTGCCAACCTCGAGCTGGGCCAGACCCAGGTCGAACAGGCGGCTTTGATTCTTGCGCTATTGCGCAACCCGATGCGTTATGCCGGCAGCCGCTACCAAACGTTGCTGGCCAAACTGAATATCGACCGCCTTAAAGCGTTCGCTCTATCGCGGAAAGAGCTGTCAGACCCTGCTAAACCGGCGGTGTCGGGTGAGTTCCTGTTGCAACGCTTTACCCACAACCTGACTCAGCAGGCCCGTGACGGCAAGCTCGACCCCGTGCTGTGTCGCGACGAGGCGATCCGGCAGATGGTCGACATCCTTGCGCGGCGCCGCAAGAACAACCCGATTGTTGTCGGCGAAGCGGGCGTCGGTAAAACGGCCATCGTCGAAGGCCTGGCTTCGCGCATTGCGGCGGGTGAAGTGCCGCAAGCGCTGAAAGGCGTCGAGTTGCTGTCGTTGGACATGGGCCTGTTGCAAGCCGGCGCCAGCGTCAAAGGGGAATTCGAGCGTCGCCTCAAAGGTGTAATCGATGAAATCCAGGCGTCGCCGATGCCCATTATCCTGTTCATCGACGAAGCCCATACGCTGATCGGGGCGGGCGGCAATGCCGGTGGCTCCGATGCCGCCAATCTGCTCAAGCCAGCGTTGGCCCGAGGAGAGTTGCGTACCATCGCGGCGACTACCTGGGCAGAGTACAAAAAGTACTTCGAGAAGGACCCGGCGCTGGCCCGTCGATTCCAGCCGGTGCAATTGCACGAACCAACCGTCGGCGAGGCAGTGACCATCCTCCGTGGCCTGGCCCAGGTTTACGAGAAGAGCCACGGTATCTATTTGCGTGATGACGCGGTGGTCGCCGCGGCCGAATTGTCTGCTCGCTACTTGGCGGGGCGCCAGCTGCCGGATAAGGCTGTGGATGTTCTGGATACCGCCTGCGCCCGTGTGCGCATCAGTCTCGCCGCTGCTCCGCAATGCCTGGAGCGGCTGCGCGGAGAGCTGGCGGAGGGCGGCCGTCAACGTCAGGCCCAGCGCCGCGATGCCCAGGCAGGTCTGCTCATCGATCGCGAGGCGCTGGATACGCTGGAAGCCCGTCTGGCAGAGGCGGAGTCCGAAGTGACCGCGCTGGAAACCCTCTGGACCGAGCAAAAAACGCTGGCCGAGCGCCTGCTGGACCTGCGCCAGAAACTGGCCAAGGCTCGCGAAGACGCCGTGCTTGAAAACCTCCCAGTAGACAAACCGCAAAGTATCGAAACGCTGGAGGCGGCGCTCGATGAAACTCACCAAGCGCTGACTGAATTGCAAGTCAAAGAGCGCTTGGTGAGCTTCGAGGTCTGTCCGCGACTAGTGGCTGAAGTGATCAGCGCCTGGACCGGCGTACCGCTGGCGCAGCTGGCTCGAGAGCACAATGCCAAGATTGCCAGCTTCGCGACTGACCTGCGTACCCGCATCCGTGGTCAGGAACAAGCCGTTCACGCCCTTGATCGCTCGATGCGCGCTACCGCCGCCGGTCTGAACAAACCCGATGCACCCGTGGGTGTGTTCCTGCTGGTTGGCCCGAGTGGAGTCGGCAAGACCGAAACCGCACTGGCCCTCGCTGATCTGTTGTACGGCGGTGATCGCTTCATCACCACCATCAACATGTCCGAATTCCAGGAGAAACATACCGTCTCGCGCCTGATCGGTGCGCCGCCAGGCTACGTCGGCTATGGCGAGGGCGGCATGCTCACCGAAGCCGTGCGGCAGAAACCCTATTGCGTCGTGCTGCTCGACGAGGTCGAGAAAGCCGATCCAGACGTGCTCAACCTGTTTTACCAGATCTTTGACAAGGGCGTCGCGAACGACGGCGAAGGGCGCGAAATCGACTTTCGCAACACGCTGATTCTGATGACCTCGAACCTGGGCAGCGACCACATCAGCGAACTCTGCGAAAACGGCGCACGGCCATCGGCTGAAAGTCTCGAAGAAACCATTCGCCCAGTGCTGAGCAAGCACTTCAAACCGGCACTGTTGGCGCGGATGCGCGTGGTGCCTTACTACCCGGTCAGTGGGCCGGTGCTACGCGAGCTGATCGAAATCAAACTCGATCGTCTGGGCGAGCGCCTGAACCGTCGTCAGCTCGACTTCACTTACTCACAGGACCTCGTCGATCACCTGGCCGAACGCTGCACCCAAAGCGACAGCGGCGCACGCCTGATCGACCATTTGCTGGACCTGCACGTGCTGCCGTTGGTGGCTGACCGTTTGCTGGACGCGATGGCCACCGGCGAAAGCCTAAAGCGCGTTCACGCAACGCTTGACGGCAACGCCAGCGTGATCTGCGAGTTTGCCTGAGGTGGGTGTGATGTTCAGTCAAGTACCGCAACCACTGCTCTATGCCGAAGCCTTACTTGCGCAGTTCGCCAGCCTGTCGCGGGCGACGGATGGAGCTGCGCTGCTGGGTGACTTCGTGCGCGGTCTGGCCGAGCTCAGCGGGTGTGAGTTGGCACAGCTGTACCTACTGGACGCTACCCATACCTGCCTCGGGATGAATGCGGAGTGCCTCAATGGCTACCTACAACCCCGTGAAACGGCTAGCTTGCCAGCGGATTACAACGGCGAGCAACTGCTGCAATTTGCGCTGTGCCAGAACCGCGTAGTGTGCATTGGTGAATTGAGCGGCAGTCTGCACGAGACCAGCTTTCTGCCAAGCCAGGCGAGGCCATGGCAATCACTGCTGTGCGTGCCGCTGGTCAATCATCAGAAGTCCGTGGAAGGGCTATTGCTGTGTGCCAGTCATCAGCACATCCAACTGCAAGGCTTCGCCGATTCGTTTAGTCGTCTTGGTTCGTTCGTGTTGGGTCATTTGCATTTGCTGCAGCGTTTACGACGGCCGAGCGGCGGCGCATCGCCGGCACCGCTCGCGGCTCCGAGCGCGAGCGGCTATGGGCTGACTGGTAAAAGCGCAGCTATGCGCCAGGTCTATTCGCTGATCAGCAAAGTTTTGCACAGCCCCTACACCGTGCTGCTGGGTGGCGAAACTGGGACTGGCAAGGAGGTGGTTGCCCGGGCTATCCACGAATGCGGCCCGCGTCGCTCCCAGGCGTTTATCGTGCAGAACTGCGCAGCGGTCCCGGAGAACTTGCTCGAAAGCGAGCTATTCGGTTACCGCAAAGGCGCCTTCACGGGCGCCGACCGGGACCGATCCGGGCTGTTCGACGCAGCCAACGGCGGGACTTTGTTGCTTGATGAGGTTGGTGACATGCCACTGTCGCTGCAAGCCAAGCTGTTGCGGGTGCTGCAAGAGGGCGAGATTCGTCCGCTGGGTTCCAATGACACCCACAAGATTGACGTGCGCATCATTGCCGCGACACATCAGGATTTATCGGTGCTGGTCAGCCAAGGAAAGTTTCGCGAGGACTTGTACTACCGTCTCGCGCAGTTCCCTATTGAGCTACCGGCTCTGCGTCAACGCGAAGACGACATACTCGATTTGGCACGGCACTTCGCCGACAAGGCTTGTACGTTCTTGCAGCGTGATGAAGTGAGTTGGTCTAACGAAGTGCTGGATCTTTTGGCCAGCTACGCGTTCCCCGGCAACGTGCGTGAGCTCAAGGGTTTGGTCGAACGTGCGGTGCTGCTCTGCGAGGGCAATGAGTTGCTGGTGGAGCACTTCTCTCTGCGTATGGAAGCAATACCGGAAGACAGCAGCGGACTGAACTTGCGCGAACGGTTGGAGCAGATTGAGCGCAGCCTGCTGATCGATTGCCTGCGTAAAAACGACGGTAATCAAACACTCTCCGCTCGGGAGCTCGGCCTGCCACGGCGCACATTCCTCTACCGCCTCGGACGCCTGAACATCAACGTGGGAAATGTCGATGTGTAGGCCAAATACGCTCGATTTCAATCCCCCCGCCTTAACAGCCTCAACCTTAAGGGCTGGCGCTTTGCCCCGCCCCTGGAGACCCTCTGATGTCTATTCGTCACTGGCAAGCCGTCCTTCTGACAGTTGTCGTTCTATGTGGCCTCGGCGGCTGCAGCGGCAATTACAAATACAACGACAACACCTATCGCCCCTTGGGTGATCCGCAGTCGGTCAATCGCGGCAAGTGACCGCAAGGAGCATCACCATGGAACTGGTTTTCGAAATGCAGAACACCAAGCAGTTCGTACCTACGCAGCTGTGCCAGAAGACCTTCAAGCAGGCCGGCGGCGTGATTGGTCGGGGGGGGGATTGTGACTGGATCATTCCGGATCGCAAGCGTCACCTGTCCAACCATCACGCGTTGATCAGCTACCGCGAAGGTACGTTTTTCCTGACCGATACCAGCAGCAACGGAATCCAGAATAGTGCCAGCGGCGCACGCTTGCACAAGGGCGATACGGTACGTATCGAGCACGGCAGCGTATACGTGCTGGGTGATTTCGAGATCCGTGCACGGCTAGTTCACGCCCTGGCGACTTCCGATGTGGAGGTCGGTCGTCCGCAAGCCGCTGGCAGTATCATTCCTGATGATGCGTTCCTCGACCTCGACCCGCTAAATGCTCTAGACCAGCAGGAACGTGTGTATTCGGAAATCGACGAGCTGATCTCGCCACGCACGGCTCCGGAAGACACCCGTCAGCGCGCCGACTATGCGCGCATCGACATGGAAAGCCTGATGGTACCGGAACTGATCGATGCCCCGGCCGAACCTGCACCCACCCCGGCGCCGAAAGCGGTCGAGCGTCAGAGCGACGGTTTCTGGGAAAAGTTTGCTGGCGCCCTAGGTGTAGACCTCAATGGCCTTGACCACGATGCCAAAGAGGCACTGGCGTTGAGCGCAGCACGCTTGCTCAAGCAGAGCGTCAACGGTTTACAGCAGAGTCTGCGCACTCGAAGCGAGCTGAAAAACGAATTACGACTTGCGCAGACCACCGTACAAGGATCTCAAAAAAACCCATTGAAGTTCGCCGTTGATGCCGGTGAAGCGCTGGGCATTCTGTTGCAGCCGAACAAGCCGGGGCAGTTGCCGGCCGAGCAGGCGATCTCCCGTGCGTTTCGCGATTTGCAGGCGCATCAGGTCGCCCTGTTGACCGCTAGCCGCGCTGCCGTTCGCGGCACGCTGGAGCACTTCTCGCCACAGCAATTGACCCTGCGATTCGAGCGCGACAACAAGCCGTTGCTGGCCACGTCCGGCAGTCGCTGGAGGGCTTACGGTCGTTATCACCAGGCCCTACGTCAGGACGATGACTGGAGCGAGCGCTTGCTGGCCCGTGACTTCGCCCAGGCCTACGAAGAACAGATCCGACTGATTTCTACCCTTCACACCGACCACCAAGGATGATGCGCATGTCTCGCCGCTCGACTGATTTTTTTAAGACGCTGACTGCGCTGACCACCTTGGCACTGTTGGCCGGTTGCTCGACGCTATCGCCGTATTCCCACGTCACCAAACTCAACCTGAAACTGACGGCCAGCGATCAGTTGAACCCAGACCTCAACGGTCGTCCGTCGCCGATTGTCGTACGTCTGTTTGAACTCAAGCACCCGGTGGCGTTCGAGAACGCGGACTTCTTCAGCCTGTACGAGCGCGCCAAGGAATCCCTGGCTCCGGACATGGTTGCGACTGAGGAGCTTGAGCTGCGTCCGGGAGAAACCGTCGAACTCAAGCTCAGTGTCGAGGAGGGTAGCCGCTATGTCGGTGTACTAGCCGCATACCGTGACCTGCCGGATACCAAATGGCGCTACACCCTGCAAGTCGCCCCGGTGGAAGTCACCGATGCCGATCTGACGCTCGACCAGAGCGGCATTCGCAACACCCATGAATTGCTAGTCAAGGCGGCTGACTGACCATGAACTCCCATAAAGTCATTTGGCAGGAAGGCATGTTGCTGCGTCCGCAGCACTTCCAGCACAACGATCGCTACTACGACCATCAGATGAAGACCCGCACCCAATTACTGGGCAGCTACATCTGGGGCTTCCTCAACCTGGACATCGACTTGCAGTTCCTCAACATGGGCAAACTGGTGATCAGCCAGGCATCGGGGATTCTGCCGGACGGTAGCCTATTCGAACTGGGTGGTAGTACTGAGCCGTTGGCCCTAGACGTACCGCCGAACACCGGCAATACGCCAATCTATCTGGCCCTGCCGTTGGTCACCGGAAACCACATCGAAGCCCGTCGGCCGGAGCAGTCCGACGTGCTGGCGCGCTATACCGCGTACGAAGCGGAAGTAGCCGACTCCAACGCTGGCGACGACTCCGCCAGCCAGGTCAGTTGCGCCCGCCCGGACTTTAAACTGTTGCTCGGCGAGCAGCAGAGCGATCAGGCGTACGTGAAGCTGAAGATCTGCGAAGTACTCGATACCACGCCGGACGGTGTAATCAGCCTCGACCCAGAGTTCGTACCAACCTACATCCAGGCGCACGCCTCCAGCTACCTGCTGTCGTGCCTCAAGGAAGTGATTAGCATGCTCGGCAACCGGGGCGACGCCATTGCTGAGCGGATCCGTTCCAATGGCAAGGTGGGTGGTGCGGAAGTCGGTGACTTTATGATGCTGCAACTGATCAATCGCACTGAATTGTTGCTACGTCACTATCTTAGTCTGGAACAGGTTCACCCCGAAGAGTTGTACCGCACGCTGCTGACCATGCTCGGCGATCTGGCAACCTTCTCCAGCGACAGCAAGCGCCCGCGTTTGGATAGCCGTTATCAGCACAGCGATCAGGGAGCAAGCTTCCGCAAACTGATGGACGCAATCCGTCAGGTGTTGTCGATGGTGCTGGAACAGTACGCCATTGAGCTGGAGCTGCAAGCTCGTCAATACGGGATCATCGTCTCGCCCTTGCACGACCACAAACTGCTGGGCTCTGCCTCGTTCGTGCTGGCGGCGAGTGCCAACTGCGATTCCGAAGAACTGCGCCATCGCTTACCGGCGCACCTCAAGGTCGGCCCGGTGGAGCGTATCCGTCAACTGGTCAACCTGCACCTGCCAGGCATCAAGGTCAAACCGTTGCCTGTGGCCCCGCGGCAGATTGCGTTCCACTCGAACAAAACCTATTTCATTCTCGAACTCAGCTCCGAAGACTTGGCGCAACTCGAACGCTCCGGCGGTTTCGCGTTCCACGTGTCCGGCGAATTCGCCGAGCTTGAACTGAAATTCTGGGCCATCAGGAACTGACCGACATGATCAAGGATACGGAATACAGCCAGGACGATAGAACCGTCCTGCTCGACCGTCAGGGCCACGGCCCGGCGTCGAGTCCGATGACGGACTTTGCTGCGCCGCCACGCTTCGAGCAGCTCGAAGAACGCATGATCTACGCGGCGCGCTTGCGCCCGGCCGAAGCGTTCAATATCAGTCTGAACTCGCTGGTGGCTGCTGCCTCAGAATTATTGTCTGAAGTAGTACGGCTCAAGCACAGCAGTACCCGCGAAGACATGCTTGTGCTCAACGAGCGACTGACCACCGGGCTGAAATTATTTGAAGTCAGCGCCTTGCACAATGGCGCAGAAAGCAGCCAGGTGATGGCTGCCCGTTACGTGCTCTGCACCGTGGCTGACGAAGCTGTCGTCACCACGCCGTGGGGTAACGAAAGCGAGTGGTCGCAAATGAGCCTGCTCAGCAGCTTTCACAACGAAACCTTCGGCGGTGAGAAATTTTTCCAGTTGCTTGATCGGCTATCGAAAAATCCGGTCAAGCACCTGCCGATGCTGGAGTTGATGTACCTGTGCCTGTCTTTGGGCTTCGAGGGCAAGTACCGCGTCCAGGCCCGCGGCATGCTCGAACTCGACGGCATCCGCGACGCCTTATATCGCCAAATCCGTCAATTGCGCGGCGACATGCCACGTGAGTTATCACCCCATTGGGAAGGCCTGAACGATCAGCGCCGTAGTTTGGTGCGCATCGTGCCAGCGTGGATGGTGGTGCTCTTCACCTTCGTTTGTCTGGTGGTGATGTATTCGGGCTTCGCCTGGGTATTGGGCGAGCAACGCGATACCGTTCTACAACCTTATCAGCAGCTAGATCCGGTCGCGGTCCAGCCGCAGTCGCAGCCGTAAACAGGGACGTGTGATGAAAAAGCTTTTCAAGAAAGTTGGTGCATTCTTGCGCAAGACCTGGGTTTGGACGCTGCTGCTGGTGCTGTTTGTCGCACTGCTGGTGTGGTTCGCCGGGCCCCTACTGGCAGTTGATGACTACAAGTTTTGGGAAGGCTCGACCTCCCGCTTGCTGACCATCAGTGTGCTGTTCCTGATCTGGGGCCTGACCATGGTCTTTGTCAGCTGGCGCGCGGGCGTTCGCAAAAAAGCCATAGAAGACACTGAGTACGGCCAGGATCGTATCCGCCGCGAAGAACAGATCGACGAAGAGCAGAAAGAGTTAAGGACGCGTTTCAAAGACGCGCTGAAAACCCTGAAGACGTCGAGCCTGTATCGCGGTCGCAGCGAACGCTGGCGTAATGATTTGCCGTGGTACCTGCTGATCGGTCCGCAGGGCAGTGGCAAAACCAGCTTGCTGGACTTCTCGGGGCTTGAGTTTCCGATCAACAAGATTGATCGCAAACTGACCCGCGATACCCTAGGCACCCGCCACTGTGACTGGTATTTTGCCGATCACGGCGTGCTAATCGACACCGCTGGCCGTTACTTGACCCAGCCGGATGCCGACGTCGATGGCAGTGCCTGGAGCACGTTGCTCGACCTGCTGCGCAAGCGTCGCCGCAATCGTCCGCTGAACGGTGTACTGGTGACCATCCCGGTGGAAACCCTGTTGAGCGGCAGTGAGCAGGAGCTTGAAACCTTGGCCCGCCAAGTGCGTGCGCGCTTGCAAGATGTGCATCAGAAATTGCACGTCGATGTGCCGATTTACCTTGTATTGAGCAAGGCGGATCGCCTGCTCGGTTTCGATGAGTTCTTCGACCAATTGACTCGCGAAGAAAGCGATCAGGTGCTCGGTACCAGTTTCCGCAAGGAACAGAGCGGCACTGATGTGACCGTGCTGCGCACTGAGTTCGAAGCGTTGCTGCATCGCCTCAACAGCCAGGTGATCATGCGCATGCACCAGGAGCGTGATACCCAGCGCCGTGGCCGCATCCTCGACTTCCCACACCAACTGGGGCAAATCGGCGAGCGTCTGTGCCTGTTCGTCGATATGGCGTTCACCGGCAACCGCTACCAGCGTGTAAGCCAGTTGCGCGGTTTCTACCTGACCAGCGCACCGCATCTGACTGAGGAAATGGACGCAACCACTGCCGGCATCGGTGCCAACCTGGGCATGAACGCCGGCGTGCTACCGACGCTGCGCAGTGGCCGTTCGCGCTTCATCCACCATTTACTCAGCCGGGTAATTTTCCCCGAGGCCGATCTTGCAGGCCTGGACAAACGCGAACGCAGCCGCATCCACTGGGGCCAGCGTGCGCTGTACGTGGGCGCACTGGCCGCACTGGCGCTATTTGGCATGCTCTGGGCGGGCGGTTTCTCCGCGAACTACGAACGCCTGGAAAACCTGCGTAACCTGGCGCAAACCTGGAGCCAACAGAGCTCGGCTCTCACCACCCGTGATGACTCCATGGCGGTGCTCAAGACCCTCGACACCCGCTACGCGGCTACTCAGGTGTTCCCAAAAAAAGGCGATGTGGGTTACCACGAGCGTGGCGGTCTGTATCAAGGTGAAGACGTTAATCCGGTGGTTAAGACTGCCTATGAACGTGAACTTGAAGGACAGCTATTGCCACGGGTCGCGACCCTGCTAGAAGGGCAGATTCGCGCCAACATGAAGGACCGCGAACGCCTGCTCAATAGCCTGCGTGCGTACCTGATGCTGAATATGAAGGATCGACGCGACGCGCCGTGGCTCAAAGACTGGGTTGCCACCGAATGGTCCCAGCGATACACCGGCAACACCACTGTGCAAAACGGCTTGAACAACCACTTCGAGCGCTTGCTAAAACAGCCGTTTATCTATCCGCTTAATGATCAGTTGGTGGCTCAGGCGCGTCAGGTTTTACGCAGCGAGTCCCTGGCTAACGTGGTATATCGGATGTTACGCGAGCAGGCCCGTAACCTGCCGGAATACCGTTTGAGCCAACATCTTGGCCCACAGGGGTCGCTGTTTGTTGGCACCGATTACGTGATCCCGGGGTTCTACACCCAGCAGGGCTATCAGCAGTATTTTTCGGTTCAGGGCTCGATGCTGGTTACCGATATCCTAAGTGACAACTGGGTACTGGGTGAAGGCTCGAGTATCAGTGGTATGGACTTACGTCGCCTGATGGTCGAACTCGAGCAGCTGTATTTTCGCGACTACGCCAACTACTGGGGTGAAGCGGTGGGCCGGATCGCGCTGCCGGCCATCAACGATTTTAGTGACGGTGCCGAGCAATTGGCGGGCCTGACATCTGCCAATTCGCCGATCCTGCAACTGCTAGTGGAAGTACGTGAAAACACCCGGTTCCCAGTGGTCGCTGACACGGCAGATGACGCCGCCGATGCGGCAGGGAAACTGGCAGACAAGGGCGGTAAGCTCGGAAAACTGGCGGTCGCGGCGGCGGGTAAGGCGTCTGACGCCTTGGTGAAAAAGCTGCCGGATACCGCGAAGAAATCCCTGCAAAGTCGCTTTGAGTCGCTGCACCGCTTGCTGGATGACAACAACGGCCCAACCGCTGACCTGATCCCGGCCCTGACGGCCCTCAATGACCTGCAAATGCAGATGGCTAGCCTGGCCCGTGCCAGTTCTCCGGAGCAAGCCGCGTTCGAAATGGCCAAGACCCGCATGGGTGGCCAGCGTGATGCGCTGAGCAACCTGCGCAATGCGTCGGGCCGTCTGCCGCGCCCGGTGAGTGTGTGGTTCAACGTATTTGCTGAAGATACCTGGCGTCTGGTACTCAGCGATTCTTATCGATATCTGAATCAGCGCTATCAGAGTGAGCTGTACAGCTTCTACGGCAAGGCGATCAGCAAGCGCTATCCGTTCAGCGCCCACAGCGCCAGTGACGTGGCAATCAGCGACTTTCGTGAGTTCTTCAAGGCCCAGGGGATTGCCGACCGCTTCTTCGACAGCTACCTGCGTCCGTTTGTCAGCGGTGATCCGGGTAACTACCGCATGCGCAGCGTCGATGGTCATAGTCTGCCGATTTCCAAGGTCTACCTTGATCAGATGGCCGCCGCGCTCGTGATCCGTCAGAGCTTCTTCGCCGACAACCCAGCCGAACCTCAGGTGCAGTTCAAACTTGAGCCTTACACCCTCGACCCGACGGTCAGTCGTTCCGAGTTCAAGTTTGGCGATAAGACCATCGAATACCGTCATGGCCCGATAGTACCGGTGTCGTTCAAATGGCCAACCGACGCTGAAGACGGGCGTACCAGCCTGGTGCTCGACAAAATGGTCGGCCGCCCGATCGGCATTGAGAAGAACACCGGTCCTTGGTCGCTGTTCCGTCTGTTCGACTTGATGCAAACGGAATACCTGACGGGTCGCGACGTGCTGGTGCTCAAGGCTGACGTGGGTGGCCTGCGCGCTAATTACTTGCTGACTAGCCAACGCACGCCAAACCCGTTCGACATGGGTGTATTGCGTACCTTCCGCATGCCGGTACAGCTCTGATGCAGGTGGCCAGCCCCTGGCGCAGTGCTGCGCGCACCGATGCCGGCAAGGTTCGGGCGCGCAACGAAGATGCTTTTCTGGACGCTCCACAGCAGGGGCTGTGGGTGGTTGCGGACGGCATGGGCGGTCATCAACGGGGCGATATCGCAAGCCAGTTGATCGTAGCCAGCCTGGCTGAATTACCGGCGCAGGATGATTTCGACGAACGACTCAAAGGAGTTCGCCAGTGCCTGCACTGGCTCAACCGTCGTTTGGGTCAGGAGTTGACGGTCACTGCTGGACGTCACGACAGCATCATCGGCAGCACCGTAGTAGTACTGCTGATTGAGGGCAATCGCGCGGCCTGCATCTGGGCCGGCGATAGCCGCTGCTACCTGTGGCGTGGCCAGCGTTTATATCAGCTGTCCAAGGATCATTCGCTGCAACAACAACTGATCGACAAACAACAAATGAGCGTCGAACAGGCCAAGGACCATCCCGCAGCACATGCCCTGACCCGTGCGGTCGGGGCAGCCGAACAATTGGCCCTGGATGTACTGGAGCTTGAGGTCTACCCCGGCGATGCGTTCTTGCTCTGCAGCGATGGTCTGTACCAGGGGCTTGGCAGCGATGCACTCGGCGACGCCTTGAGCCTGACAGCGCCGCAGGTTGCACTGGAGCGATTGTTTGACGGCGCAATGCGTGGCTCGGCCCGGGACAACCTGACAGCGGTAGTAATCCGCCAATGACTGAACACATGCGACCGATCGACGACCTGTTGGAGAGCGAAGAGCAGGACAGCAACCTGACCTACTTTGCGTTCGCCAAGTCGCACAAGGCAGAGGCTGCGCTGATGCCTGCCAAGGCCAGCATCGGTGAAATGCCTGACGTACTGGCAGGCCGTTACCGTATTGAGCGCCTGCTCGGTGCCGGTGGGATGGGCGCGGTTTACCGTGCACGGGACTTGCTAAGCGAACAGTTCGGCGATCCCGATCCTTACGTCGCGCTGAAAGTTCTCAGCGAAGAGTTTGCCGAGTCGCCGGACGCCAGCGCATTGCTCTACAACGAGTTCGCCCTGACCCGGCGCCTGCGGCACGACAACGTGCTGCGTTTGCACACCTTTGAAGTGGACACTGACTGCCAGCGAGCCTTCGTCACCATGGAGCTCATGCGTGGCCTGACCCTGGATAACTTACTCTGCGAGCGCCCCCAAGGCCTGCCGTGGGAGGAATTGCGCGACATCGTGCTGCCGCTGCTCGATGCACTGGCCTACTCCCACGCTCGCGGCGTGCTGCACGGTGATATGAAGCCGAGCAACGTGATGCTCAGCGAAGAAGGCGTGCGCCTGTTTGACTTCGGCCTTGGTCAAGCGGAGGAAGGCATCCTGCCCGGTCTGCCGCATCTGAGCCGCGAGCGCTTCAACGGCTGGACACCGGGCTACGCTGCGCCAGAATTGCTCGAGAGCCAAGCGCTGTCGGCCAGTGCCGATGTGTACGGCGTGGCTTGTGTGATCTACGAGCTGGCGGGAGGCAAGCCCCCGTTTCGCCGAGTGCCCTCGAACCAAGCCCGCAATGAGCATCTGGAGCGCGAGCTGCAAGCACCTAAGAACTTACCGAAACACTGCTGGCCAGCCCTGCGAACGGCACTGGCTTTCGACGTAGCGGATCGAACGATCACTGCCAAACAATTGCGTGACGCTTTCGCTGTCACTTCGTCCTGGCTGCAACGCTTGATGCATTGGCGTAACGGATGACTACGTGATGCATTACTTACTTGTCGAACTTCACAGTGATCTAACCCAATGGATTACCTGGCTATACAGTCGCCGAGTCAAAGAGATGAGTGGTTTTGTGCGTGACGGCGGGCAGTTGGAGACAGTCGCCGGTGCTCGTTATTCAGTTGGGTCAAAGCGGCGTTTTACCGCTTTGCCCAAGCACTCTCGGACGCGGAGCTAAGTTCTGTAATCTGTTCCAGATCACAATCTAACGAAATAAGGCAGTGTTTATGCAGTCATTACTAAAGGGTCTATTATTTGTGCGTAAATTATGTTTGTCTCTGGTTTCTATACGACAAAAGTTTATCGTGATCGCAGTATGTATTTGTCTGGCGGGATGTGTAGGCGTAGTTGTGTCAATGCCAGACCCGGAAACCGGCATCCCCTTGACCTATCAGGCAGAAGACGGTGACCAAACCACGAGGGAGTGGTGTGGTATAACCCTATGGGCTGTAATTGTGCCCATTCCATTAAAGCTGCCTGTGTGTAAGCTTCACAAACAACAGACGTTAACCTCTCCATTTTATGCGTGTGGCCCCCTTATGTTTCTAGGGCCTATCTCTCATGGCTATGAAGGGAACGGGCTGTGCGGGAAGGTTCCAAAATAATAAAAACAAGAAGCGTTCCTTCTTTACTTTGAATTATTCGGTCGTCTATTGTCGGGCTATTTAAATTAATAAACTATCCCTACAGTCCGTTAATAAGTTATTTGGGGAAGTCGCCAGGAATTAATTTCCCGACAATTTTTATTTCGTTGTGGTTCGATTGCTTTGCAAAGAGCAGGCTTCCATACTCGGGGTTTCCTGATTTTTTATGTCCGCTATTCTTAATTAAGTCGTTAATGCAGGTGTTGTGGGTCACTATTATAGGTTTCTGTTGGCGATCTTGTGCTTTAGCAGTTTGTCAATGATGTTGTTTCCGCAAGTGGTCTCTCTGTCTGGTAGGCGGCCTGCTTGTCCAAACATGAATTCTGATGTTTGAGCTGTTCTAGTGGTTGGGCTGGTAAAGATGTCAGTATTGTCTAATCCGAAATATGATTTTATACGGTTGCCTGTTTCCTTTGCTTTCTCGCTTCCGAGCAGTGTGATCCCATCATCTGGACCTAAGCACGGGTTGCTTGAGCGGTCGCAGCGTTCTTCGTGCCTTATCAATAAAATAACCTTTCCATTTTTCCAGTCTTCAGAAAGTTCTGAGTGGGCTAGTTTATTATTTGAGCCTAAGTCTTCTACCGTGTTTCTCGCGAACGATTCGTAAGCAAAAAATAAAGTGCTAATGAAACCAATGCTTAGTATTACTTTTGATAGGTTGCTATTGATCGTTTGGAGTGTCCATTGGTTGTATTGTATAGAGCTGTTTCTGATAGATGGAATTTATCGAGTGAGGGTTGGGCCAGTCGGACAGAGGGAGGCACTGACCACATAAAAAGCGCCTGGCCAGCAGAACTGGTCAGGCAGTTGGTGTGGGTAGATAAATATTGTTGGAGGACGGGTTGTTAATGCTCTGCTTGGCAAGTTCTTGCCGCTACAGCGAGATCTTTTACGAAACTGCTAGGAAGCGTTGTTCTCTTTGTGCTTATGGCTTTTAACTCAGTCTGACTATACTTACCTTCGAGCTTGTCAAAGGTACAGACGCAAATAGACTTGCTCACGCCGCTCTGTACACAACCCGCAAGGAATTGACCTTTGAGTTCGGTGTTTTCATCGGAGCAGCCGGTGATGACGGAAATGGCTAAGATAGACAGAGCTAAAGTTATTTTATTCATTAGAAGTGTCTCTTTTAACGTAATACCAAGCCACAGCCGATGGCGCCGCCCGCAATCAGTCCGATGACCTGTGGTCCGAGCATCCAGAACAGCTTGATCCACATCAGACTGAACATTCCTCCGGAGGTGTAAACCGCATCAGGGTGCGCAAACTTACGGATGGCATCGCCCAGTAATGCACCAATTAGGCCCAGTACAGAGCCGACAACTACGGCCAGAAATTTCATGAAGAATCCCGCGCCTAGCACCATGGACGAAGTGTTGAAAGTGACGCAGATGATTGCAAATACCAAGGCCGCAATGGCCCAGCCACCGACTACCGCATTAGTGGAGGTGTCGGTGCTGCTTTGGTTGGAATCGTGTTCCATTGTGATCTCCTAAATGGAAAGGGAAGGCCCCTGTAGTTGTTCTGTTGATCGGTGGGGGGCTTACCACCCCGCGTGGCAAACGTTGTCCTTGCTACTGAGTGGGAGCAGCGTCGTCTTCAGGTTTTTGGTTGGCAGCGTGATTGTTTTGCCACCGGCACTGATTTGCAGGTTGTTAGCCTTGCGCAGATCTGCCCAGAAGCCGTTTTTGAAGATGTCGCTACAGACATTGCAGTCCGTAAAGAACGGATTGGAGTAGGTCTCTCCATCCACAATGACGTCAAAGCCGCCACCGTTGTCGTCGGATGCGTACTGTTTCCCCGCGACGTTGGCGTAGGCTGTGATGGACGTTTCCTCATCATCGGAGCAGGAGATGTTTAGCTCGTTGCCATTGCCGTCATCGACCTGGTATTCGGTGACGCCCTGAGCCCACCCCGATGTCCATTCATAAGTGCCGGCCAATGCATGGCCTGCCGTCGTGCAGCCAAGGATCGCGGCGAAAAGAAGTGTTTTATTCATGCGGTTGCTTCCTACAGTTGAGTGAGGGGGCGTGAGTATGTGAGTTGAGAGGTTGAATATCGCCCTAAAAGGTTGATATTCATCTTTATAAGTCCTTCATGTCAATAAGACGATGCCCAACCATTCCAGTCGGATTGGAGGGGATATGTCGAAGACTGAATCGAAAGGGCTGGCGAGCGTGGTAGGCCAGGCCATTGCCAAGCAGCGTAATCGCAGCGGATTGACCCAAGAGGTGGTAGCCGAGCGCCTGGGGATAGGGATGGAGGCTGTCTCGCGTATTGAGCGCGGCATCGTCATGCCGACGATTGCGCGACTAATGGAACTGGCGGTTATTTTTGAATGTGAAACTGCTGATTTGCTGACGGAGTCCAGCACTCGCCCGTCCGATCAGGCCAGTCGTATCGGTGCGTTACTGGCTGAGTTGAATCAAACTGATCGGCAGTTGGTGGTTGAGTTAGTTGAGCGGTTGGTCGAGCGCTTGAAGCATTGAGTCAAATACCTGGCCGCCCGTTGCGGGTAGCCAGGTTTCTTTTTTCTCTCAAGCGACCAGTTGCAGTGCAGCATCCAGAGCTTTCTGCTTGACCGCAGCACCTTGACCAAACCACGCGGAGTCCAGGCGATACTCATTGCTGCGCGCTCGGCGTTCGTGGTCGACGTACTCAGTCACCGCATTGAGCAAGCCCCATGCGGTGCCGTTGGCTGACGCCATCCCCGAGCCTTTACCTTTCCCTTCGTACAGCTCTTGCACTTTGCGCAGGGCGCGTTCGTTGGGCAGATCCTTCGGTATCACACCTGTAGGCTGCACGTCGCACAGCACGTTGAGGAAAAAGCCCATCGACTCATGCCACTGCACCTTACGCTCCGCTAGGCTGCGCATTTGGTGCATGAACGTATCCCAGTGAGATACGGCAATACCGAGCTGTTTCTTCACCGCTTGTGGATCAAAGCGTGTGTTGTGTGGCACCTTGATAGCCCGGCTAGCACCATTCACCGCAATGGTCAGCGTGTTGTTGCACACCACCCGTACTGTGGTCGGTGTTGCCGTGGTGGCCAGCGTGCCGTCGCAGGAGGTGGCCAGTAGCAGGTAGCCATTCACCAGGTCATTACCTTTAAGTTCAGCCGATTGCCCGGTACGGGCCAGCGCCCAGAACTTCTTTCCCCCCTTCAGTACGCCAGCGGTTTCCAGCTCGTAACCCGAGACTTCGCTCAGATCTCGGTAAAACTCCAGGACGTCACGCGGCTGCACGACTTGGTAGCGGTTGGAGACCACTGATAGCGGAGCTTTGGTATCGGAGCGGTACAGCACCTTCTGCTCCGGGAACGAGTGAATGCTGCCCAGGTGGCCGATGGTGTCTGACTTGAAGTGAACCGGGCTTTCCTGAATCTGCCAGTCCATACCAGCTTCACGCTGCCAAACTTCCAGCGGTTGCTTTTCAGTGAGGCGACTGCCAAGGCCATGCCAAGGGGGCGCGCCAACGTAAGCCATTGTTTCGACGAGATGAGCCATGAAGTAATTCCTTGTTAAAAATGGCGCACGGCAAAGCCGCTGAACAATCAGCAGGCAGGGTGCGCAGGGTAGGGGGATCAAGCAGAGCTGAAGTACACAGGAGTGTTGCTGGTTAGAACGCGTTCTGGTCGAAGTAAAAGCCACAGTTCAGGCAGAGGCAGTCGTGGTTGCTGAACCAGTATTTCTCGATGGATCGACTCAGTTCAGTACCGGCAGCGTCACCTGCGGTCGCCCCGGACAGCCCAGCACGAATGATCGCCAGCAACTGACCTAAGATGCGTCCATGTGGGCCCGTTGCTTCAGTTGGTTGAGTAGGTGCCACCGATGCAGCCGCACCCTGGATGGTGGCGCTGATGATACTGACCAGTATGGCCATGGCCTTGGCGGCATCCTTGGGAATGACCGCTGTTGAATTGCAAACAATGCAGTGAATCGTCATCAGGAAGACTCCGAATGCGGCATAAACAGGCACCACAGTGCCCATACCGAAGAGAACGTTGAAGGATGAGCCGAGCAGAGGTGAGCTAGATTGGGGAGGCAGTTGAAGGGGGAGTAAACGTATAGCCGCAGTCACAACACAGGTGGTTGTCGAGAATGCGCTGATCAAAGACCTCTCCCAGCTTGGCTCCGGCCAGGCAGCCAGTGATACAGCCGGTTAAACCACCAAAAAGGGCACCCGACAGGCCGCCGAGTGTCATGCCTGCTGGGCCAGCCAAGGCGCCGACGCTGATACCTGTACTCGCACCAGTGATCGCGGCACTGAGTCCGCGAGCAGCACCGCCGACGGCACCGATCAGCGCACCTGTTTTCATGCCGTGACGTTTACTGGTGATATTGCAGGACGAGCATTTAGGGCAGTATCGCAATGACATGGTTGAAGCTCCGTTGTGGGGATGTCATTACGATCATGTAGGACTGAATATTTTTGGAGTTGAATCCAGTGGAGACCACTAGTTACATCAGCGTCGGCCTGCTGAGGGCGCTATTTTGTTTTTAAAAGGCGGTATTGACAGGAGCCTTTTTTCAGTCACCACCTGCAGAACCGAAACCGCCCGAGAGGCGGTTTTTTATTGCCTGGAAAAAAGCATGGGCGCAGCACGCAAAATCGACGTCTATGGAGCCAAGGGTGGCTCACGGTGACCGTTGCGTACTCCGTTGCGCCTGCGAGCCAGAACAGTCGGTGGGTCACTGGCGATAAAATACGATGCTTGCTACCCGAGCATCGTCTCAACCTCTGCAAGCGTGACCTGCGGGACCACACTGTCCGGAATTCTTGAAATGTCAGAGAGGTTATAAACCATGAAGTCCTCGCCCATGACCTTTTTGGACATCAACTCGAGCGACGGCAGTATGCGCGTGAAGTAGTGTTGGTCGAGTCCGCAGGGAGAGTTTTTCGATTCCTGGGTCTCGTAAAACCTTCCAGCGTTTTCGTCCAGATCCACCCCGACGAGAAAAACCTTGCTGAATCCGACGTGGAAGGCCAACTGTATCGCCAGATAGGCCACGGTTCTTGCGTCAAAGAAGCCCTGGCTCATGTCTTTGCTGAATCCCAGCAGTCTTTTGCGATGGGGCAGCAAGGGATGATTGACGACCAACGTGCGGCGTCTACCCAGCATAGAATCCAGCCAAGAAGGTCTTTTAGCTTTGGTCAGCGGATACAGACGTCCGGCTGGGCGAGCACGCGACGATCGCGCGTGGTCTTCCCAAAGCGCGACCCTCTGGCTGATCGCCATGGCGTGTTTGAATAATTCCGGCTGCTGTTCGGAAAAGCTTCTATCCGTGCAGGCATAAAAATACGGTTTGACGTCGGTGTCCTGAAACATGGAGATAGCGCCATTCATCGTGATCATCGGCACGTGCGCAAATTTCTCGAGAGGAAACGACTTTGCCGATGCGCCTGAAGCGATGATGAAAACGGCACCTGTTTCAATGTGCCGACAAGAGCCGAAATCCTGCGTAGTCAGGCAACGTTTGTTTGGACGCTGTCGCGCTGAATCTGGCATGTACAAAGCCTGCTTGATAGTGCCCACAGGCTTCGCATTGACGAGGGACGTCTGTTTCATCGGGCCCTACCTTGCGGCTAAAGGTAATTACGTATATCAGCCGACCCGATGACGGCTACTGAGTTCCCTTTAAAACGTCTGCCCCATGGAGAACTGAAACACCTGCTTCTGCGCGTTCTCAGGCGTACGAATCGGATACGCCAGGTTCACACTCAACGGCCCAAGCGGGCTGTACCACGTCCCCCCCACACCCAACCGTACGTGTTACTTGTGCCCACTGATGGGGCGTTCATGAGCCATTTCGTAGCAATCTCCTACGCAAGCCCTCCGCTTATCCTTCGATATTTGCAATCTATTCAACCTGAATCAATCACTTGGCTCATCTCGGCAAAGTTGGCACATATTCTGCTTTTTTGTATTCGTGGATAATTGGATACAAAAATTCAAAAGGTGCTGCCGATGCAATTTGCCCCCGCTTATGTTGACCGTCAGCCCCTCACCGCAGAGGAGGAGGCCTACAACTTCCTGCTCGATGCTATTTGTGGTGGTCGCTATCGCAAAGGTGACCGGCTGATCGCCGAAGACATCGCCAGCGAGATCGGTATGAGCCGCATGCCGGTACGTGAAGCCTTCCGCCGCCTGGATGCACAGGGCCTGGTGACGTTGCGGCCGAACCGTGGCGCCATCGTCAGCGGACTGGATATCGATGAATTACACGAGGTCTTCGAAATGCGCAGTGCCCTCGAAGGCCTGGCGGTGCGCGTCGCGGTGGGTCGCATCGGCGAGCGTCAGTTGGCGGCGCTGGAGCGCATGCTCGATGAGATGGACGACTACCGCGACGAAAGCGCCGCGTGGGTCAGCCGCCACCGCGCCTTCCACGAATACCTGTGCAGCCTCAGCGGTCGGCCGCGCCTGTTGAAGCAGATATCGGCGCTCTATTTGCTGGTGGAAGCGCCCATGCGTCTGTGGCTGCAACACGGCGAAAAACCCCTCAGCGCACGCCAGGAACATGCGGTGATCCTCGATGCGATTCGCGCCGGTGACGCCGCCCGCGCCGAAGCCGTGGTGCGCGAGCACATCGAAGGCACGGTGCCGGCGCTGATCCAGTTCCTGCAAACCGAAAAATAACAAAGACCTGCTGTGTTTTGACGTTGTTGAGTCCTGCCCCCCGTTGTACCCACGAACTGGAGTGTCTGGTCATGCATAAACGCCGCGCCTTGCTGGTGGCTGTCTCCCTCGGTCTCTGTACTCAATGGGCCTGCGCTGCATCGCAGGTGCCGGATCGCCTATTAACGGTCGACAAACTCACCTACTGCTCGGGGATGGATTCACCGCCCCTGGTGTCCTTCGATGAAGCGCAGAAACCGCGTGGGCTCACGGTCGACCTCGGCCTTGAGATCGCCAAGCGCCTGGGCGATAAAAAGGTGCAGTGGCGGGTCATCCCATTCTCCGGGCTGGTACCGGCGCTGCTCGCCCAGCAGTGCGACATGATTGTCGACCAGCTGTTCGACAAGCCCGAACGCCGCCAAGTGATCGACATCGTCAACTACATGTATTCCAGCCAATCGATAGTAGTGCCCAAGGGTAATCCCAAAGGCATCAAGACCCTCGATGATCTGTCCGGGCACAAGGTTGCCGTACTCAACGGTTCTACCATCAAGACCCTGCTGGACACGCAAAACGACAACCTGGCCAAGGCCGGCAAGCCACCGATGAAACTGGTGGTCTACAACACCGACACCGATGCGTTCCAGGCCCTGCGCATCAGCCAGGTCGACGCCTACGGCACCACCGTGGAAACCGCCGGCTACTACGCCGCGATGGCCCCGGACCTGTTCCAGGAAGGCGTGCCGGCGTTCAGCCGCATCCTCACCGGCTTGGGCATGCGCAAGGACGACCCGCAACTGACCGCCGCCGTGCAGCAGGTGATCAGCGACATGCGCAGCGATGGCAGCTACGTCGCGCTGCTGAATAAATGGCATGTCAGCAGCGACGCTCTCGACTGAGGTTTCCCGCAATGAACTTCAATTGGGATGTGTTCTGGCAGTACCTGTTGCAGCCCAGCGGGGTGTACCTCACCGGGCTGTGGCTGACGTGCCTGATCGCCGTGTCGGCGATGTTGCTGGGCTGCGCACTGGGGCTGGCGGCGGCGCTGTTGCGCTTGTCAAAGAACCCGCTGCTGCACCTGCCGGTGCGTTTTTATGTGTGGCTGATGCGCGGCACGCCGTTGCTGGTGCAGATTGTGTTCCTGTACACGGCGCTGGCGGCGGGCGGGATTTTCCGCTTTGAGGATATCGATCTGTTTGGCCTGGTTGTCCCCGGCAACATCCAGGCGGCGATTATTGCGTTGGGCCTGAATGAAGGTGCGTACATGGCCGAGATCATTCGTGCCGGCATCGGCGCGGTGGACAAGGGCCAGTACGAGGCCGGACGTTCACTCGGCATGGGTTTCGCCAAGCTGATGCGGCGCATCGTGATGCCCCAGGCGTTCCGGGTGATCGTGCCGCCGCTGGGCAACGAGTTCAACGTGATGCTCAAGAACACCACCCTGGTCAGCGTGATCGGTGTGCAGGAGTTGCTGCTCAGCACCCAAATGGTCACCTCGGCAACGTTCCGCGTGTTCGAGCTGTACCTGGTGGTGGCGATCTACTTCCTGATGCTCACCACGCTGTGGGGCTTTTTCCAGCGCTGGCTGGAGGCGCGTTTCGGCCAGTCCGATCGGCCTTCCGCGCCGCCGGCGGCCAGTCGCATGTTCGGGCGCAACACCCTTAAATTGCTGAGGGGACGCTAACCATGGCGCACCAAAGTGAAGAACTGATCATCGAAGCGCTGGATATCCACAAGTCGTTTGGCACGCTGCAGATCCTCAAGGGCATTTCCCTGCAAGTACGACGCGGCGAAGTGGTGGTGCTGATCGGCGCCTCCGGCTCCGGCAAGACCACCTTTATCCGCTGCATCAACCTGCTCGAAGACATCCAGGGCGGGCGTATTCGCGTCAACGGCCGCGCCATGGGCTACCGCGAACGCAACGACGGCAGCCTCGTGCGCGATTCGGAGCGCAATATCGCCCGCCAGCGCCGCGACATCGGCATGGTGTTCCAGCGTTTCAACCTGTTCCCTCATATGACTGCGCTGGAAAACATCATCGAAGCGCCGATCCAGGTGCTCGGCACGCCACGCGCCGAAGCGTTGGAGCAGGCTCATGGATTACTGGCGCGCGTGGGCCTGGCGGACAAGGCCAACCATTACCCGTCGATGCTCTCCGGCGGCCAGCAGCAACGGGTGGCCATTGCCCGTGCCCTGGCGATGAAACCCCAGGCCATGTTGTTTGACGAACCCACCAGCGCCCTCGACCCTGAAACCGTCGGCGAAGTGCTGCAGGTGATGAAGGCGCTCGCCGAGGAGGGCATGACCATGGTGGTGGTCACCCATGAAATGGGCTTTGCCCGTGAAGTGGCGGACCGCGTTGTGGTGCTCGACCAGGGCGAACTCATCGAACAAGGGCCGCCGGAACAGATTTTCAGCCACCCCAGCCACCCCCGTACCCGGGCCTTTCTCAGCCGCGTGTTATGACCTTTCCAAGGAAATCCGTCATGCGTGTATCAAGTTTGTTTGCGGTGCTGTGCTGCGCCGCCGTTGTGCCGATGAGCCAGGCTGCCACGCCTGTGGTCAAGGTCTACAATTGGTCCGACTACATCGGCCCTGACACCTTGAAGAACTTCGAGAAAGACAGCGGCATCAAGGTGCAATACGACATCTTCGACACCAATGAAATGCTTGAAGCCAAGTTGCCCTCCGGGCATTCGGGTTACGACCTGGCGTGCCGTCCAGCCAGTTCCTGTCCAAGCAGATTCGTGCCGGTGCCTACCAACCGTTGCAACGCAACGTGCTGGATAACTGGAAGCACCTCGACCCACGCCTGATGCAACGCCTGGACGCCACTGATGGACCCGAAAGTCAGCGGTAACCCGGGCATCTACCCCGGTGACGACGTAATCAACCACACCTTTGTCTCCGCCGACCTGCCGGAAAATATCCAGCGCCTGATGACCCGGGAATGGAACCGCATCAAGTCCGGCCAATGAATTGAAGAGCCTTTGCCATGTTGAAATTTTCTGCGCACGAGTATCCCTATCCCTCGCAACGCCAGAGCGTGTTTGCCAAGCGTGGCATGGTCGCGGCGTCCCAGCCCCTGGCCGCCCAGGCCGGCATCGAGATCATGCAAAAGGGCGGCAACGCTATTGATGCCGCCATCGCCACGGCGGCCGCGTTGACGGTGGTCGAGCCCACTGGCTGCGGCCTGGGCGGCGATGCGTTTGCCCTGGTCTGGTGCAAAGGCCAGTTGCACGGCCTGAACGGCAACGGCCATGCGCCGGCGGCCCTGAGTATCGAGACGGTCAAGGCGGCGGGGCACGATCAAATGCCGCTGTACGGGTGGACCCCAGTCACCGTACCGGGCTGCCCATCGGCTTGGGCCGAGCTGTCGCAACGCTTCGGCAAGTTACCGTTTGCCGAGTTGCTGCAACCAGCGATCAGCCTGGCGCGCGACGGTTTCCCGCTGTCGCCGGTGGTTGCTCATCAATGGCAGATTGCGTTGGATGAGTTCACGCCTCATCGCGACCCGGTGCTAGCGGCCTGGTTCGACACTTTCCTGATCGACGGCCGCGCACCACGGGCTGGGGAGATTTTCCGCAACCCGGCGCAGGCCCGCACCTTGGAAGAGCTTGCCGCCACTCGCTGCGAAAGCCTGTATCGCGGCGCCCTGGCCGAACGCCTGGACGCCCACTCCCGCGCCAGCGGCGGTTACCTGCGCGCCAGCGACCTCAAGGACTACCGCGCCCAGTGGGTGGAGCCGATCCACATCAACTACCGGGGCGTGGATGTCTGGGAAATTCCACCCAGCGGCCAGGGCCTTGTGGCGCTGATGGCGCTGAACATCCTCGAAGGCTTCAGCTTCGATCACCGCGACAGTCAGCAAACCTGGCACCGCCAGTTGGAGGCGATGAAACTTGCCTACAGCGACGGCCTGCACTACATCACCGACCCACTGCACATGCGCGTGGCCGTCGCCGATCTGCTCAGCGATGACTACAGCACCCGTCGCCGTAGCCAGATCGGTGAACAAGCTCAGCCACCGAAGCCAGGAGACCCCCACGCCAGTGGCACGGTCTACCTGGCCACGGCGGACGCCGAAGGCAATATGGTCTCCTTCATCCAGAGCAACTACCACGGCTTTGGCTCCGGTGTGGTGCTGCCCGACAGCGGCATCGCCCTGCAGAACCGTGGTCAGGAATTCAGCCTCGACCCGGCCCATGCCAACTGCCTGGCGCCGGGCAAGAAAACCTTCCACACCATCATTCCCGGCTTCCTGACCAAGGACGGCCAGGCGCTGGGCCCGTTCGGCGTGATGGGCGGCTATATGCAGCCCCAGGGCCATGTGCAGATGGTGATGAACCTGGTGGACTTCGGCCTCAACCCGCAAGCGGCCTTGGACGCGCCGCGCTGGCAATGGCTGGGCGACATGAAAGTCGGCATTGAGCAGGGCGTCTCCCGCGACCTGGCCAATGCCCTGGCGCGGCGTGGGCATCAGGTACAAATCGCCAGCGACCTCACTGACTTCGGGCGCGGGCAGATCATCCTGCGCGATCCGGTCAGTGGTGTATTGTGCGGCGGCACCGAGCCCAGGGCGGATTCAACGATCGCAGTGTGGTAAGCGAAAAAATTGGCGGAGCTTGTCCCTTTTTTTCATCTCGCCTGTCATTCAAGGCAAGTGAACAATATCGAGAGCTTCCGCCAATGCCCGTAGTCCGCCCCTTGCTGAAACTGAGCCTGTTGCTGAGCCTCAGCGCCAGCCCGTTATTCGCTGCCGTCAGCTATGCCGAAGACACTGCCGCCCGCCGCAGCTACCAGGTGCCGGCCGGCAGCCTGAGCGCGGCACTCACCCGGTTTGCCGGGTTGGCAGGCGTCAACCTGTCGGTAGACCCGGCCCTGGTCAGCGGTCGTACCAGCAGTGGTTTGTCCGGTGAGTACGCCGTGGAGGAGGGCTTCGCCCGCTTGCTGCAAGGCTCCGGCCTGCAACTGCAACCCATGGGGGCACAGGCCTACATGTTGGTGCCGGCGCCGGATGGCAGCCGCCTGGAACTGGCGCCGACCTCAATCCTTGGCACCACCGGCCTGTATGACGGCGACACTTACGCCGGTGGGCAAGTGGCGCGCCGTGGCTCGCAGGGTTTGCTGGGCACACGGGACTTTATGGAAACCCCGTTCAGCATGACCACCTACACCGCTGACGCGGTGAAAAACCAGCAGGCGCGCACCTTGGGCGACCTGATCGCCAGCGACCCGTCAGTGCGCGCCACCAACCCGGCCGGTGGGCGTTATGAGCAGTTCACCATTCGCGGTTTCAGCCTGTTCAACAGCGATGTGTCGTACAACGGTCTCTATGGCGTACTGCCGACCTACACCATCGACATGGAAATGGCCGACCGCGTCGACATCTTCAAAGGCCCCACCCAGTTGATCAACGGCATCTCACCGCGCGGCAGCGTCGGTGGCGGGATCAACGTAGTGCCCAAGCGCGCCACCGACAAGGACATCAACTCGTTTACCGGCAACTGGACCTCCGACAGCCAGGCTGGCGGCGCGGTGGATGTGGGGCGACGCTTCGGTGAGGACAACATGTTCGGCATCCGCTTCAACGGCGTGAAGCAGTCCGGCGACACCGAGTGGGACCACCAGCGCGTCGACCGCGAAATGGCTGTGTTGGGCCTGGACTTTCGCGGCGAGCGCCTGCGCCTTTCCACCGATATCGGCCACACCGAACGCGATACCGATGCACCGCAAGAGCGCGTGCAGGTGGCGGCCGCAGCGCCGGTGCCCAGCGCCAACGATGTGCGCCGCAACTACGCGCAGTCCTGGAGCAAGGCCAGCACCAACGACACCTTCGGCACGGTCAACGCTGAGTACGACCTCAGCGATAACATGATGCTGTATGGCGGCGTGGGCGCGCGTAAAAGCAACCACGACTTTCTACGTCATGCGGTGTCCGTCACCAATGCGGCTGGCGCGTTCACTGTGCAGCCGCGGTATTTCACCCGCGATGAAAACGTGCGCACCTACACCGCTGGCGTGCGCAACTGGTTCCATACCGGGCCGGTGAGCCATGAGGTCAACCTGGCGGCCAGCTACTTCGACATGGACTTCACCAACGGCGGCACCCGCTACGGGACGGCGACGAGTAACCTCTACAACCCGGTGCAAACGCCGGCGCCGTCCACGGCGATACGTCAGGACGCTAAGGTCTACACCGAAAACAAATTCAGCGGCGTGGCCTTGTCCGACACCCTGGGGTTCTTCGACGACCGCCTGCTGCTGACCCTCGGCGCGCGTTGGCAGCGCGTCAAGGTGGATGACTGGAGCGACGGCATCAAAGGCAAAACTGGCTATGACGAAGAAAAGGTCTCGCCGTCCGGTGGCCTCCTGTTCAAGGCCACCGACAAGCTGTCGCTGTACGCCAACTACATGGAAGGCTTGAGCCAAGGCAAGATCGCGCCGTCGACCTCGAGCAACGAGGATGAAATCTTCCCGCCCTTCATCAGCCGTCAGGTGGAAGTGGGCGCCAAATACGACGCCGGCGCCTTTGCCGTGACCGCCGCTGTGTTCCGCATCAAGCAGCCGGCCTATGAAACCAACGCGACCTCGCGGTTGTTCGGCCCCAACGGCAAGCGTCAGAACTCCGGTGTGGAGCTGAGTGTATTCGGCGAGCCGCTCAAGGGCGTGCGCCTGCTGGGCGGGGTGATGTACATCGACAGCGAACTGAAGGACACCACCAACGGCGCCTGGGACGGCAACCGCGCCCCGGCGACGCCTAAATACAACGTTAACCTGGGCGCCGAATGGGATGTGCCGGGCCTTGAAGGCCTGACGTTGACCAGCCGTGGCATTTATTCCAGCTCGCAGTACCTGGACCAGTCCAACGTCAAGGAAATCGATGCGTGGAACCGCGTCGACGTCGGCGCGCGGTATGGGTTCAACGTGGATGACAAGCACATCACCTTGCGCGCGAATGTGGAGAACGTCGCCGATAAACGCTACTGGAGCTCGGCCGGGGCGTCAGACGACAGCGAGCCGGGGTTGACCTTGTCGACACCGCGTACCTACTTGCTGTCAGCCACCGTCGACTTCTAACGGCCGTACACCGATCAAAAGTGTGGGAGGCCGGCTTGCCTGCTCCCACACGTGATTGTCGGTGTTAATGAGAATGTGTTTTGATCGCGCCGCCCCAATATGGAATAGTACCCGCCGTTTTCCCCAACAGGTCTAGCTGGGGTGTTCCAACGCCGAGGTCCTTGTCATGCGAATGTTGCGCTCCATCCCCACCTTTGCCGCCTGCCTCTTGGCGTTCTCTTCAAACCTGCTGAGCGCCGCCCCGATCGACCTCAATGACGGCCAGCACGCGGTGCATCTGCCGGATGCGCCCAAGCGTGTGGTGGTGCTGGAGTTTTCCTTTCTCGACAGTTTGGCTGCCGTTGACGTAACGCCCGTTGGCGCCGCCGATGATGGTGACGCCAACCGCGTGTTGCCCCGTGTGCGCCAGGCTATCGGTGAGTGGAAGTCCGTAGGCCTGCGCTCGCAGCCGAGCATCGAGGCAATCGCCCGGCTCAAGCCCGACCTGATCGTTGCAGACCTCAATCGCCACCAGGCGTTGTACAGCGACTTGGCGAGCATCGCGCCGACGCTGTTGCTGCCCTCGCGTGGTGAGGATTACCAAGGCAGCCTTAAATCTGCCGAGCTGATCGGCAAGGCGCTGGGCAAGAGCGCGCAGATGGAAGCGCGTATCCAGAAGAACCGTGAAAACCTCAACGCCATCGCGCAACAGATTCCCGCTGGCGCCAGCGTGCTGTTCGGCGTCGCCCGTGAAGACAGCTTCTCCGTGCACGGCCCCGACTCCTACGCGGGCAGCGTGTTACAGGCCATCGGCCTGAAAGTCCCATCGGTACGCGCCAACGCTGCGCCCACCGAATTTGTCAGCCTGGAGCAACTGCTCGCCCTCGACCCGGGCTGGTTGCTGGTAGGCCATTACCGTCGCCCCAGCATCGTCGACAGCTGGAGCAAGCAGCCGTTGTGGCAAGTGCTCAGCGCCGTGCGTAACAAGCAGGTAGCCGAAGTCGATGGCGACAGCTGGGCGCGCAACCGTGGCGTGCTGGCCTCGGAGCAGATCGCCGAAGATGCGTTGGCGATTCTTAAAGGCGGCAAAGCCGTGTTGAGCCAGTAAGCGTGCAACGCAGTTTTGCGGCGACAGGCATTGTAGGGCTGGGCGCGTTGTTGTTCTGGCTCTCGCTGTACAGTGCGTCGCCGTTCACGCTCACGGCGGCGGACGCCTGGAATGGGCTGGTCCATCAAGGCCGCGTAGGCGGCAACATGGCTTATATCGTCGCCCAGTTGCGCGTGCCGCGTGCCGTGTGTGCCGCGTTGGTCGGTGCCTGCCTGGGCCTGGCCGGCGCGCTGATGCAAGGCATTACGCGCAACCGTCTGGCCTCGCCGTCCTTGTTTGGTGTGACAGCGGGCGCGGCGTTGGGCTTGGCCCTGTTTACCACCGGCCTGGTCGCACCGCCGTTTGCCGGTGGTGCATTGTTGATGACCTGTCTGGGCGGCGCGTTGGCCTGGATCACGGTATTCAGCCTTGGCGGCGCCTGGTCGCCGACCACGGCCCAGGGCCGCCTGGTCTTGGCCGGCGTTGCGGTAGCGGCATTGTGCGCGGCACTGACCCGGCTCACAGTGATTCTGGTCGAGGCCCAGGCGCAAAGCGTGCTCAACTGGCTGGCCGGCTCCCTGGCCAATGTCGGCGCCGCGCAAGTGCAGTTGCTCTGGCCGTGCACCTTGATTGGCGGGCTGTGGGCGCTCTGGTGTGCACCGCGCCTGAACCTGATCAACCTCGGCGAAGACGCCGCACGCTCGTTGGGTGTGGGCATCGCCAGCCTGCGTTTGCAGGTGTTTATCGCCAGCCTGTTGCTGGTGGGGGCGAGTGTCTGCGCCGTGGGGCCGATCGGTTTTGTCGGGTTGATCGCGCCGAATATTCTTCGCCAGTTCCTCGGTAATGACTACCGCTGGCTGATCCCGCTGAGCGCAGCGTTGGGTGCGGTGATCGTGCTGGGGGCTGACCTGCTCAGTCGCGCAGTGGCCTTCCCGGTGGAGACGCCGGCTGGCGTGGTCACCGCGTTGATCGGCGCACCGTTCTTTCTCTTTCTTGCCAGGCGCGCCTTATGATCCGGCCACGATTGCGCCTATGGTTGCTGCTCGGCTTGTTGCTGCTGGCAACCTTGGTCAGCCTCAGCGCCGGCACCCTGTGGCTCACGCTCGACACCGTGCTGGACCGCCTGCTGGCCCACGATGCACTCGACTTCGAAGTATGGAACCACCGCCTGCCACGCAGCCTGATCGCGATCTTCGCAGGTTCAGCCTTCGGCCTGGCCGGGGCGATTGTGCAGGGCGTGATCCGCAACCCGCTGGCTTCGCCGGAAATTCTCGGCGTGACCCAGGGCGCAGGGCTGGCGCTGACCGTGGCGATCATCAGTTGGCCGCATTTGCCGATTGCCTGGCTGCCGCTGGTGGCCTGTTTGGGCGGAGCGGGTGGCGCGCTGTTGCTGGCGCTGTACAACACCGGGGTGAGTTTTTCCGGGGTGCGCTTTGCGTTGTCCGGGGTGGCGATTGCAGTGACCTTGTCCAGCGTCACCGAGTTTCTGATCCTGTCCCACCCACTGGATATCAACACCGCGTTGCTCGCGCTCACCGGCAGTTTGTGGAGCCGCAATTGGCACCATGTGGCGCTGGTGCTGCCGTTCCTGGTGTTGATCCCGCTGGGCCTATGCCTGGCCAAACCGCTGAACCTGATCGCCCTCGGCGATGAGGCGGCCCACAGCCTGGGCACTGCGTTGAGTCGTACGCGCTGGATGGCGATGGCCTGCGCAGTACTGCTGACCAGCCTGGGCGTAGGCGTTATAGGGCCGATTGGCTTTATCGGATTGGTTGCACCGCATATGGCGCGGCGGTTGGTGGGTGGGCATCACCAGCGCCTGCTGCCGGCGTCGATGCTGATCGGTGCACTGTTACTGGTGTTGGCTGACACGTTGGGGCGCACGTTGATCGCGCCCAGCGAAATCCCTGCCGGGGTACTCACGGCGGTGATTGGCGCGCCGTATTTTCTTTGGTTGCTGGCACGGTTCAAGGGCTGATGACATGAGTATTCTTCAAGCACATCAACTCGATATTGGCTACGGCGCGACACGCATCGTGCAAGGGTTGTCATTCATGCCACCCGCCGCAAAGGTCACTGCGCTGATCGGGCCGAACGGCTGCGGCAAGTCCACCTTGCTCAAGGCGTTTGCGCGCATCCTCAAGCCGACCCAGGGCGAACTGACGTTGGATGGCCAAGCCTATGCCAGCCTGTCCGCACGCCAATTAGCGCGACAGATTGCGTTTCTGCCGCAGGTGTTGCCGGTGCCGGAGGGCGTCAGCGTGCGTCAGTTGGTCGCTTATGGGCGCAGTCCGCATAACTCGCTTTGGGGGCGTTTGAGTGGTAGCGATCAATCCCATGTGACCCAGGCCATGCAGCGTCTGGAACTGGACAGCCTGGCCGACCGCGCCCTGGCCGATTTGTCCGGCGGCCAACGCCAACGTGCCTGGCTTGCGATGGTGTTGGCGCAGAACTCGCCGGTGGTGTTGCTGGATGAGCCCACGACCTACCTCGACATCAGCCACCAGGTCGAACTGCTCGACCTGATGGGCGAACTGGCCGCGGAAGGGAAGACGGTGATTACCGTGCTGCACGATATCAACCAGGCTTGCCGTTATGCCGACCACCTGGCGGTGATGCACCGCGGCAAGCTGGTGGCCGACGGCGCGCCGGGGGCGGTGATCAGTGCTGAGCTGATGCGGCAGGTGTTTGATGTGCAGGTGCAGATCATGCGGGAGCCGGTGGCCGGCACACCGATGTGCTTGGTCAAAAAAAGCACCCGCCCCCAAGCCTGACTCGGTCAGACATGTGGGAGCTGGCTTGCCTGCGATAGCGGTGTGTCATTCACCTCCTGCATCAACTGACATGGCCTCATCGCAGGCAAGCCAGCTCCCACATGTTGTCCTCAGGTGCCTTCAGATCTTCACACGACCGTGCTGACATCGATGGTTTTAGGCAGCAGACGATTCTGATAGAACAAATCCGCCATCGCCTGCGTTTTTGCAGGTGAACTCACAACTGCGACGTGATCGGTGTGTTGCATGGTGAAGCCCTTAGACCCCACTCATGAAAATTAGTGATGCACAGAAAAGCGAACGGCAAGAGCCATAAATTATTCATAAAATCCGTGCTCGTATCATCAAAAAAAGTGGTTGTGGGGCGGGTTTTTGAATTTTTTGCGATAGCGCAAGAGTGGCTTATGAACAATTATTATCAATGACTGTTACTTTTAACAGGTTATGGTTTTTTTGCTTTTATGTATCTTGTTTGTGTCATCTGTGAGTAAGTTAAATTGAAGAGGGTTGCGTAAATGGCCAAGAATAATCCAGCGCTTGAGGGGGCATACAAGTTTACTCGTCCAGGCGCGTCTGTGTTCGAGCTATTTATAATAAGATTTGCGGATTACGATACCGGAGCTATTGATGCTGAGATAAAGAGTGGCGGGCTTACTGATTCCGTATCGTCCGCAGGTTACAAACGTAACGCAACCAGCAATACTACCACGCGGACTGATCTGAGCTTCACTCGATGGGGCAATAAATATCATTTATGGACGATGGATCTTGCTTGCAATAGCTTTACCGCTAGTATTCAAGATAGCTCCGGGAATTGGTCTGAGGAGTTTACGTTTACTAAGTTGTAGTGATTCTCCTAATGGTAGGGTTGTGGCCAGAATTCATCGATGCGTAGTCCCAATACTTATCTTTATGTCTATGGTTTTCCGAGTTTATGCTCTACTCGTTCATTTTGAATGTGTGGTTAGGGCGTTATCATCGCGCCGGATTGAAGTGTCCAGAATTATTTGGGCACTTCATGCCCCTCCTCAGTTTGGGTCTTAGTTGGTTTCAGCGTTCCAGACTGCCTTTTTGACATCGATGGCCTTGGGCAACAACCGATTCTGGTAAAACAAATCCGCCGTCGCCTGCTGCGCCTGGATGATCTTCGCGTCTATCGGCAAAATCGGCGAAGGCGGGCGGTTATCCATGTACCGCGCAACCACCTCGGCGGGCAGTCCCATAAAGCCGGTCAGCACGTTCAAGCTGTCTTCACGCTGGCTGCGGGTAAGCGCTTCTGCTGCAGTGAGTTCACCAAGCAGATCGTGCACAAACCCACCATTGTCTTTCGCATACTCACGCCGCGCGGTGTACACCGGCCCCGACAACCCCAATCCTTCACCATTGGCCAGAACATGGCTGGGGCTCTGGCTCAGCGCCAGGGACGAATAGGGCTCCCAGATCGCCCACGCATCCACGCTGCCTCGCTCGAACGCCGCCCGTGCATCAGCCGGTGGCAGGTACACCGGTTGAATGTCCTTGTAGCTCAGCCCGGCTTTGTTCAACGCCCGCAGGATCAGGTTGTGGGAGCTGGAGCCTTTCTGGAACGCGACTTTCTTGCCCTTCAGATCCGCCACCGAATGCAGCGGGCTGTCGTTGCGCACCAGGATAGTCTCGGCGCTGGGCTTGGGCGGTTCGACGCCGATGTAGACCAGGTCCGCGCCTGCCGCTTGGGCGAACAGGGGAGGGATATCACCCGTGGAGCCGACATCCAGCGCGCCGACGTTCAGCGCTTCGAGCATCTGCGGGCCGGCGGGGAATTCGATCCACTTCACCTCGGTCTGCGGGAAACGTTTTTCCAGCAGGCCGTGTTCCTTCGCGAGCACCAGGGCGATAGAGCCCTTCTGGTAGCCGATGCGCAGGGTGGCGGGGTCGGCCGCCAGTGCGGTTTGAGTGACGGCCAGCAAGGCCAATAGCAGCGCCGGAATCTTCATGCGTCGTCCTTTTTAAAGCGATTGTCGGGGCGCGCCAAACCGAGGTTTTCACGCAAAGTGGAGCCGGTGTATTCAGTACGGAACAGCCCGCGTCGTTGCAGCTCCGGCACCACCCACTGAGCAAAATCTTCCAGCCCGCCCGGCAGGTGCGGCACCAAAATGTTGAAGCCATCCGCCGCGCCGTTCTCAAACCAGCGTTGCAGCTCATCGGCAATCTGCGCGGGCGTGCCGATCAGGCTGTAATGCCCGCGTCCACCGGCAATCCGCCGGCCCAGCTGGGCGAGTGTCAGTTGCTCACGGTTGGCCAGGTCACTGAGCAATTGCTGTCGGCTGCGTTGCCCGCTGTCGGTCAATGGCAACTGCGGCAAAGGCCCGTCCAGCGGGTAGCCGGACAGGTCGAAGTTACCCAACATGCGCCCCAGCAAGGCCACGCCCACTTCGGGCTCGACCAAATCCTGGAACGCTTCGAACTTGGCCTGCGCTTCAGCCTCGGTCTGCCCGACCACCACAAATACCCCCGGCATGATTTTTAGCGAATCCGGCGCACGCCCGTATTGCTCAAGTCGCCCCTTGAGATCCGCATAAAACGCCTGGGCATTCTCCAGCGATGTCTGCGCGGTAAACACCACCTCGGCGGTGTGTGCCGCCAGCTCACGCCCGGTTTCGGAAGATCCCGCCTGCACGATCACCGGCTGGCCCTGTGGTGAGCGCGCCACGTTCAGCGGGCCTTTGACGCGAAAGTGCTCCCCCACATGGTCCAGCACATGCAGCTTCGTCGGGTCGTAATAGTTGCCGCTGGCCTTGTCGCGCACAAAGGCGTCGTCTTCCCAGCTGTCCCACAACCCGGTCACCACCTGATGAAACTCCTTGGCACGGCTATAGCGCTCGGCATGGCCGAGGTGTTCATCGCGGCCGAAGTTCTGCGCTTCGGCGGCTGCATCCGACGTCACCAGGTTCCAGCCCGCGCGCCCACCGGACAGGTGATCCAGCGAGGCGAATTTGCGCGCTACATGGTAGGGCTTGTTGTAAGTGGTGGTCGCCGTGGCGATCAGGCCGATGTGGTCCGTCACTGCACTCAGCGCCGAGAGCAAAGTCAGCGGCTCGAAATGATCCGAACGCGCCATCTGGCTGGCGATATCACCCGTGGCCGCCGCAATGCTGTCGGCCACGAACAGTGCGTCAAACTTCGCCGCTTCGGCCACGCGTGCCAGGTGTTTGTACTGGGCGAAATCCAGCCCCGCATTCGCCGGTACGTCCGGGTGGCGCCAGGCGGCGACGTGGTGCCCGGTGGCCATGAGAAAGGCGCCGAGTTTCAGTTGACGGCTCATGCTTAGAAATCCTTGCGCAGTTGCACGCCGAAGTAACGCTCATCGTCACGGGGCACGGCGCGGTAGATATAGTTACCGCCGCTGGCCAGCAGCGGCGAGTAGGACTTGTCGGCGAGGTTCTTGGCCAGCACAGCTACGCGCCAACCATTGGCGTAGTCGGCCAGCGCGACGCTGGCGTTCCAGATGCCGTAGGCGCCTTGCTTGGTGTCGACATTCTGGCTGATGTCGTACTGCACTTCGCTCTGCCAGCTGTAGTCGGTGCCCAGTTCGATATCCAGGCCGTTATCCAGCGGGATGCTGTAGTCGGCGCGCACGTAACTTTTCCAGTCCGGGCTGAAGGGCAGCGGCTTGCCATTCACGTTGCAGGTGGCTGCTGCACCGGCCGGGCAGGCGAATTCGTCGATGCGCGCACGGGTGTAGGCCAGGGCGCCAGACAGCTTGAGTTGTTGGGTGGCCTGCAAGGCGTAATCCAGCTCGACGCCTTCGGTGCTGACGCTGCCGGCGTTGATCAGCCGCGTCACGACTTGGCCTGCTACGGTGTCGAAAAAGTTCGCCTGGTAGTTGTCGTAGTCGCTGTGGAACACCGCCAGGTTGGTGGTCAGGCGATTGTTCCAGGCGGTGGCCTTGATCCCGGCTTCCCAGGTGTTGGAGGTTTCCGGTTTGAGCGCCTCGGTGTCACGCGGTTGCATATTGAAGAACACGTTGTACGCCGGGCCTTTGTAGCCACGTGAGTAAGTGAGGTAGCTGGTGACGTTGTCGCTGATGTCGTACTGCACACCAAGGCGGCCGGACCAGCCGTCTTCGTCCACCGAGCCGGAACTGGAGGTGGCGGGCTGGATCCCGCTGACCGTGGTGGCCGAGGTGGAAACGCGGCGGTGATCGTATTTCAGCTCGTCGTGGGTGTAACGCAGGCCGGCGATGCCGCGAAAGCGCGAGGTGAAGTTCAGCGTGGTCTCGCCGAACACCGCGTAACTGTCGTTGGTGGTGCTGTAGTCGGCGATGCCACGGTCGGTGCGTGTGGTAGTCGTCAGCGTGCGCTGATAGGTTTCTTCGTCCTTGCCATGCATGTAGAACAGGCCGCCAACGTACTCCAGGAATTCTCCCTTGGGCGAGGCCAGGCGCAATTCCTGGGAGTATTGGTTGAAGTCCAGCTCGCCTTTGTCGGCGGTGCCGGGGAAGGCGGCTGTCACCGTGCCGAGACGGTCGCCATCCTGATACTGGGTGTTGTCCCAGCCGCGCCAGGCGGTGATCGAGGTCAGGGTGTAGTTGCCGAGGCTCCAGTCCAGCTGCGCGGACAGGCCCTTGTTGGTGTCTTCCACATGGCTGCGGGTGTCGGTGTTGATGTCGCGGTTGTCGCTGGAGGCGCGCACCGGGCTCAGCGCGTTGGTAAACGCTGGAGTCAGCGACTTGCTCACCACGCCATTCGGCGCGTCGTCGTGAGACTGCATGTAGTCGGCGATCAGGGTCAGCTTCACGTCGTCGTTGGGGGTGAACTCCAACTTGCCGCGAATACCCTTGTGGTTGTAGCCGTTGACCTCCTGGCCGTTGTGCTGGTTGTCGACGTTACCGTCGTAGCTGCCAAACAACGTGCTGATCGAGCCCTTGAGCACATCCGGCACCAGGCTGCCGCCGATACCGAAGCGCGTGCGGCTTTCATTGCCGCTGTAGTAGGACTGGTCGATATAACCATGGGTCTCGGCAGTGGGTGCCTTGCTGGTGATGTTCAGCACGCCGGCCGAGGCGTTCTTGCCGAACAGCGTGCCTTGGGGGCCGCGCAGCACTTCGATGCGTTCCAGGTCGAGCAGGTCAAGGGTCGCCTGGCCGGGGCGGGCGTAGACCACGCCGTCGATCACGGTGGCCACCGTTGGCTCAACGCCCGGTGAGGTAGAAATGGTGCCCACGCCGCGCACGAACAGCGAGGTGTCCTTGTTCGACGCACCGGTGCGGAAGTTCAGCGACGGCACCTGTTGCGCGATGCTTGCCACGCCGTTGCGGTTGTCTCGCTCCAGTTGTTCGCCATCCAGCACCGAGACCGCCACCGGGACTTTTTGCAGCGATTCTTCGCGGCGGGTGGCCGTGACCGTCACCGATTTGAGCGTGATTTCTTGCTCATCGGCCGCAAAGGCGCCGCTGACGGGGAGGGCCGTCAACCCTGCCAATACCAGGAAAGTGCCGCGTTGGAGTGTGTGCATGCTGTGTCCGCTCGAAAAGAATGCCCTGAACCGCTGCGGTTCTTGCGACCGTCAGCGCCGGTGAATATGTCGTTGGCATTCGCTCGAGCGAGTAGCAGACAGCGCGCTTTGTTAGCGCTAACATCGGTATTATTGTTGGGTGTTGTTTAGAACGTCAAATACTGAAAAATTAGTCCTATATTCCTTTTGGTTTTTAACAGGATCACCTCGTGAGCTCAGAAAAACCGCGCAAACGCCGTGGCGCCGGGCGCGTCACCCTCAACACGGTGGCACGCCAGGCCGGTGTGTCGGCGATTACCGTGTCGCGTTACTTCAATCAGCCGGAGCAGGTCTCGCCTGAGCGGCGCGAGCGGATTGCCGAGGTGGTGGCCGAGCTGGGGTATGTACCCAACCTGGTGGCCGGCGGGCTGGCGTCCGCACGCGGGCGGATTGTGGCGATGGTGATCCCGAACATCTCTGGGCCGATCTTTGCCAACACTATCCAGGGTTTCAGCGACACCCTCAGTCGGCATGGCTATCAACTGTTGTTGGCGTCGAGTTACTTCAGCGTCGAACAGGAAGAAAGCGCGGTGCGTGCGTTCCTCGGCTGGTCGCCGGCGGCGCTGGTGCTGACCAGTCGCTTCCACAGCGCGGGCACCGAAAAGATGATCGCCGACGCCGATATCCCGGTGGTTGAAACCTGGGACTACGTGCCCGAACGCGCGCCGTTGCAGATCGGTTTTTCCCACTACGAAGTCGGCGTCAGCGCCGCGCGCTACCTGCATGGCAAGGGCTATCGGCGCATTGCGTTCGTGCAGAACAGCGCGGCGGGCGACTTCAGCGCGCAAGAGCGAGGCGAGGGTTTTGCAGCGACCTTGACCGAACTGGGTGTGCAGCCCTGGGCCTTCACCCCGGATGCCGACCGTGCACCTTTCGACGCGGGCAAGCAGGCGATGGAAGCGTTGATGAGCCATGCCACACCGCCCGAGGCGATCTTCTTCGCCAATGACAACCTGGCCGCCGGTGGATTGCTGGCCGGGCAGCGCGCCGGCGTGAAGATCCCGCAAGACTGCGCGGTGCTCGGTTTTGGCGATTACCCGTTTGCCGAAATGCTGTTGCCGAGCCTGAGCACGATCAAACCGCCGGCGTTGGAAATCGGCGTGCTGGCGGCGACGCGCGTGCTGGAAAGCCTGGGCGTGTTATCCCTCAAGGGTGAGGTACAGCGCTTGAACCTGTTGGACTGCCGCTTGATCGAACGGGAAAGCGCCTGAGCTTTATTTGCGGCTCAGGGCTGATTTGGATACGGTGCAAGCCTGCCCACAAGGACGTCCCCATGAAAGAGCCCGCCCCCAAGACCCGTCGCGCCCCAAAAGGTGAAAAGCGCCGTGAAGAGCTGCTGGACGCAGCCTTGCAGGTGTTTTCCCTGGAGGGTTACAGCGGCGCGTCGATGGCCCAGGTGGCAGCGATTGTCGGCATTTCCGTGGCCGGCCTGTTGCACCACTTTCCCAGCAAGATTTCGCTATTGATGGGCGTGTTGCAGCGTCGCGACGAGGTCAATCAACGGATTGCCGACGAAGTGCGAGCCGAAAAATCCCTCAATGGTCTGCTCGGCAGCCTGCGTGCCATCAACCGCTCGAACGCCACCGCGCCGGGGGTGGTGCGGGCGTTTACGATTCTGAATGCCGAGAGTTTGCTGGACACCCACCCGGCGTGGACGTGGTTCCAGGCGCGCTATGCGGCGATTCATCAGCGGATGCAGGGACAGTTTGACGACCTGGTGGCGGCGGGGGAGGTGCGCAGTGATGTGGACATCGCCGGGCTGGTGGAAGAGATTCTGGCCATGATGGATGGGTTGCAGGTCCAATGGCTGCGCTTTCCCGAGCGGGTGGACCTGGTGGCGCGTTTCGATACCTACATTGCGCGGGTCGAAGCGGCCATCAGAGCCTGAGTCTCATCCGCCTGATGTATGAAGATCCAAATGCGGGAGCTGGCTTGCCTGCGATAGCGGTGAGTCAGGCAGCAAATGTACCGACTGACACTCCGCCATCGCGGGCAAGCCCGCTCCCACAGAAAGCACTCCTCTTATCTGTTAGTTACCGGTGGCACTGCCCTGGGTAGTGTCATCACTCATGTCATAGCCATCACCATCACTGGTGCCGCTGTCACCTTCATTCTGATGCAGCACGCCACCGGTTTTCACCGTCGACTCACGCAGCGTTGAATTGAGCGCCGAGCGCGGCAACGGGTTGCTGGTAGTGGTCGACAGTTCCTGACGGAACGGGTTGACCAGCTTGGCGTTCAGGCGAATATCCTGGGACGACGCCCCCACCGACAGGTTGAAACTGTCCGCATCCACCACCCATTGCTTGCTCGCCACGTCGTAATAGGCCAGCGAGCGGTCGTTGAGCTCGATGGTTACGCGCTTGCTCTCGCCAGGCTTCAAGAACACCTTCTTGTAGCCCTTGAGTTCCTTGAGGGCGCGCTCCACTTTCGGGTTGTTCTGGCCCACGTACAACTCGGCCACTTCGGCGCCCGCCACCTTGCCGGTGTTGGCCAGGTCGAACGACACCTTGATCGGTGCACCGGCCACTGCCACCCCAGGGGTCACGCTGATGTTGCTGTAGCCAAAGGTGGTGTACGACAAGCCGTAACCGAACGGGTAGAGCGGCTTGATGCCTTTCTTCTCGTAGCCGCGATAGCCCAGGAACAGGTCGTCCTTGTAGCTCATCTCGGCCAGGGTTTCCTGGTTGTCGAACTTGGGGAAGGTCGCGTAGATCGGGTTGTCTTCGATATTGCGTTCGATACTGATCGGCAGCTTGGCCGACGGGTTGACCTTGCCCAGCAGGATCTCTGCCAAGGCCTGGCCGCCGTTCTGCCCAGGGTAGAACGCATGCAGCGCGGCCGGCACTTGGTCGATCCAGTCGCTCATCTTCAGGCCGGTACCGCCGTGCAGGGTCACCACGGTGTGCGGGTTGACCTTGGCGATGCTCTGGATCAGCAGGTTCTGGTACTCCGGCAAATCGAAGCTGTGGTCGAAGCCTTCGCCTTCGTATTCATTGCTGTTACCGACCGCCACCAGTACGGCGTCGTACTGCGCCAGGTCTTTCGGCGCGACCAGCGAGGCCCAGCTCATTTGCACGCCGACCAGGCCGCCCATGGTCGAGAGGTAGCCGTTGCGACGCGAGTATTCGAGCTTGATGTCGACAGCTTTGCCGGCTTCCAGGTTGACCTTGGCAAACACCGGAATGGTCGGCGGGATGCTGTTGTTTGGCAGCGGCTTACCGTCGCCGTTGTCGAGGACTTTCTTGCCGTTGACGTAGAGGCGCACCGCACCGTCGGCGCGGATCTTGAACACCTGTTCGCCGCTGACGGCTGGGGTGATCTGGCCGCTGTAGCGAATCGAGGTGGCGGCGGTATCGCCGTTCACCGGCAGGCTGTCGGTGGACCAGTCCAGGTCGACATGCGTGTCAGTGCGGCTGGCGGCCGGGTCACCGGACCAGTTGGCGTTGCTGAAGAACTCGGTTTTCAAGCCTTTGACGCTGTTGCCATTGCTGTCGGCATGGGTCCAGCTTGAGGTCGTCGGGTCCAGAGACAGCCCATCGATAAACTCGACCTTGGCCCCCGGCGCCAGTTGCTGCAGGCCGCTCAGCTCACTGATGTAGTTGGCGGCCATGACGTTGGCGCTGCCAAAACCGGTGGGCGGCGCGTACTTGGCCAGGCTGCCGACTACGGCGATGCGCTTGACCTTTTTCGCGTCCAGCGGCAGCAGGTTGTCCTGGTTCTTCAGCAGCACAATGCCTTCACGGGCGGCGTTCAGCGCCACGCGGTTGCTGGTGGCGCTGTTCATGTTGTGGCGGGTCAGCGGTGCCTTGCTGTCGAACTTGTACAGGTAGATTTGCTTGAGAATGCGGCGCACCTTGTCATCGATGGTCGCGCTGCTCAGCTCACCGCTGTCCAGGTACGGCTTGAGGATGGTGCTGTTCATCTGGTAGCCCATCATGTCCAGGTCGGTGCCGGCCTGTGCCGCCGGCAAACCGCTGACCACCGCGTTGTAGTCACTCTGTACAAAACCTGGGTAGCCCCACTCGGTTTTCAGAATGTCGCGCATCAGGTGTTTGTTCTGGCAGGCGAATTCGCCGTTCACCTTTTGGAACGCGCACATCATCATCGCGACTTTGCTGTTCTTCGAGGCGGACTCGAACGGCGGCAGGGTCATCTCGCGCAGGACGCGTTCGCTGATGATTTCATTGAGGTGGAAGCGGTTGCTTTCCTGGTCGTTGGCGGCGAAATGCTTGGCGTTGGCCCACACCCCGCGTGACTGAATACCATTGATCAACGCCGGCCCCAGGCTGGCGCCGAGGAACGGGTCTTCACCGGACAAATACTCGAACGCGCGGCCGCTGTACGGCATGCGGTACAGGTTCACGCCGGGGCCGGTGACGAACTGATAACCGCCGCTCGCAGTGTCATAGCCCAGGGCACGACCCAGGTCGATGGCGCGACGCGGGTTCCAGCTGGCGGCCAGGTTTGGCCCGGACGGATAGACCACGCCCTGTGCATTGCCTTCGCTGGTGTAGCGCACACCCACGCCGCCATCGGCGCCATGAATCTGCGGGATACCGTACTGGGTCAGCGGCTTGACATCCCAGCCACCGGTGCCGCCGATGTAGGCGAGTTTTTCTTCCAGGGTCATCTTGGCCAGGGTTTTGTCTGCGGCTTTTTCCGCCCGGCTCACACGCCCTTCATCCAGGGCAGGGCTGGTCGCCGCGTGCACCTGGGACACGGCGAGTGCCAGCAGGGCGAATGCCGACTGTGCACCGATCATTTTGCGTTTATTCATGGGGTCTCCGACAACTGTTCAGTAAACATGGCGCGCCGAGAAGTGCGTGTTGCTGTGCACGCTCGTCACTTTTTTCTGGGCAATAGTTGCCCGTGATCGCAATTTTTAACCGATGGCTAATTGCAACTATTTGGCGAATTACGCAGTTTTATAAGTGTAATAATTGTATTAGTTGTTGTTGTAGATAGTGTCTAGGTGATATCACGAGATGGCATTTTGAACCGCGAAAACCGCATAATTAAGGCAATTCTTGCGGTTATAAGTCAAACGAAAGCTAATTTTTGCGTGAAATAAGAAATAATTTCTTACGTTTTGGAACTTGTGTTAAACCTACCAGTCGATTGGTTTAAGGAAATCTGTCGTGGCATGGCTAACGAGTGGCATTGCCCGGTAGTTCTAAAGTGCCATGTCTTATACATGCTGTAATACACACTGCTTTGGTGTAGGGTCTTGATCGAGTTCAAGGCGCCACTTGGGCTATCTGCTGTTTTTGATCTGGAGAAAGTTAATGAAGATTTTCCTGCTGGGTGCCGGTGTCGTACTGAGCGTCGCGCTGAGTGGCGCGGCGATGGCGGTTGAGTCCACGGACGCTGATGCGACATCCGGGGCCACCGATTCCACGGTGCTGACCCAGGCCCACGACGCCAAGGCGGCAAAAAAACAGAAGGCTGAAACCACCAAGGGTGGTCGGCCGCTGAACAGCAGCCAGACGACCGCGCCGAAAACGTCCAACTGATGGGAAAACGCGGACCCTGTGGGAGCGGGCTTGCCCGCGATAGCGGTGTATCAGCCGGCACATTCGGCCCTGATCCACTGCCATCGCGGGCAAGCCCGCTCCCACAAGGGGTTTACACAGCCCTTTAGCACATCGCCCCTCAGATTTTTACCCATGTCCCAGCCCAGTCTTTCAACGCCCATCAATGCCTGCCAGCTGCAGATCCCGAACACCGAACAGGTGTGCGCGTGGTTGATGCAGCAGGCCGGCTTGAAAACCGTCGACCTGGAGCGCGCCCGGCGCCTGTCCCAGGAGGGCGGCGACAGCGAGTTGCTCGGCTTGTTGACGCGCCTGGGACTGGTCTCCGAAGCGGAATTGGCCCGCGCCTGGGCAGACTTGCTCGGCGCACCGCTGCTGCTGGCGGATGCCGCGCCGCCGCTGCTGGACCCATTGCCGCCACTGACCGAGCGTTTCATGCGCCACTACCAGGTGGTGCCCGTGGGCTGGAGCCAGGGCGGCCTGAGGGTTCTGGCGGCGAACCCATCGCTGGTGTACCCGTTCCAGGCTGTGGCCTATGCCTGTGGTGTGCCGGTGTGGTTGGCCGTGGGTCCGCGTAATGAAGTCGAGACGCTGATCGAGCGCTACTACGGCCAGGGCCGCTCAGCCATGGGCACCCTGATCGAAAACCTCGATGAGCAGGGCGGTGCACTGGAAGACATCGAACACCTCAAGGACATGGCCTCCGAGGCGCCGGTGATTCGCCTGGTCAACCTGATCCTGCAGCGCGCGGTGGAACAGCGCGCCTCGGACATTCATATCGAGCCGTTCGAAAACCAGTTGAAGGTGCGCTATCGCATCGACGGCGTGCTGCACGAAGCCGAAGCGCCGCCGTCGAGTTCCTCTGCGGCGGTGATTTCGCGGGTGAAGATCATGGCGCGCCTGGACATTGCCGAGCGGCGCCTGCCGCAGGACGGGCGCATCATGCTGCGTATCCAGGGCAAGGAGCTGGACTTGCGCGTGTCCACGGTGCCCACCAGTTTTGGCGAGTCGGTGGTCATGCGCCTGCTCGACCGGCAGACCGTGCAGTTCGATTTCCAGAGCCTGGGCTTCGATGGCCAACGCCTGGAAACCTTCCTGGAAGTGCTCGAACGGCCCCACGGCATCCTGCTCGTCACCGGGCCCACCGGCTCGGGCAAGACCACCACGTTGTACACCGCGCTGTCGCGCCTCAACACCGCCGAGCGCAAGATCATCACGGTCGAAGACCCGGTGGAATACCAGCTTGAAGGCATCAACCAGATCCAGGTCAAACCCGCCATCGGCCTGGACTTTGCCGGCGCGCTGCGCTCCATCGTGCGTCAGGACCCGGACGTGATCATGATTGGTGAAATCCGCGACCTGGAAACCTGCCGCATCGCGATCCAATCGTCCCTCACCGGCCACTTGGTGCTGTCGACCCTGCACACGAATAGCGCGGCGGCGAGTATTACGCGGCTGCTGGATATGGGCGTCGAGAGCTACCTGATCGCGTCGACCGTCAATGGCATCCTGGCCCAGCGTCTGGTGCGGCGCCTGGACCCGGCCACGCGCGAAGCCTTCGAAGCACCCGCAGAGTTGATCGCCGAACATGGCCTGGATCGGTTTACCGAGCAGCGCCCGATCATGCTCTATCGCCCCCGCGCCGATGCAGCGGGTGGTGGCTACCACGGCCGCAGTGCAATCACCGAACTGCTGGTGATGAACGACGAACTGCGCAGCCTGTTGATGCGCCAGGCCGACGCCGCCACCCTCGAACAGGCCGCCCGCCGTGGCGGCCTGCGGACCTTGCACGAAGAGGGCCTGCGCCAGGCCGTGGCGGGTGTCACCTCGCTGGAAGAAGTGCTGCGCGTCACTCGTGGGGAGGGCGCGTGAGCCTGTTCAAATACCGCGCCCTCGACAGCCAGGGCCAGGCGCAAAACGGCACCCTCGAAGCCAAGGACCATGCCGCTGCCGTCGCCGCCTTGCACAAGCGCGGATTGCTGCTGTTGCAGGTCGATGCGGCGGGGGGGCAGGGGCTGCGCAAGGCCTTTGGCCGTGGCCAGTTGAACGGCGCGGCACTGGTCAGTTTCACCCAGCAACTGGCCACGCTGTTGGGCGCCGGCCAACCGTTGGAGCGCTCGTTGGGCATCCTGCTCAAGCAGCCTGGCCAGCCGCAGACCCGTGCGTTGATCGAGCGCATCCGCGAACACGTCAAGGCCGGCCAACCGTTATCCAAGGCGCTGGAGGAGGAGGGCGGCCAGTTCTCGCCGTTGTACCTGAGTATGGTGCGTGCGGGTGAGGCGGGCGGCGCGCTGGAGGACACCCTGCGCCAGCTCAGCGATTACCTGGAGCGTAGCCAGTTGCTCAGGGGCGAGGTGATCAACGCCTTGATCTACCCGGCCTTCCTGGTCGTGGGCGTGCTCGGTTCGCTGGCCCTGTTGCTGGCCTACGTGGTGCCGCAGTTCGTGCCGATCTTCAAGGACCTGAGCGTGCCGATTCCACTGATCACTGAAGTGATTCTGGCGCTTGGCCAATTCCTCGGTGCCTATGGCCTGGCGGTGTTGGCCGGTTTGATCGTGACGATCTGGACACTCGCCGCCCGCCTGCGCGACCCGCAGCGCCGCGAAAAATACGACCGCCGCGTGTTGGGCATTCGCATCATCGGCCCGCTGCTGCAACGGGTCGAAGCCGCGCGACTGGCCCGCACCCTTGGCACCTTGCTCAGCAACGGCGTGGCCCTGCTGCAAGCCTTGGTGATCGCCCGGCAGGTTTGCACCAACCGTGCGCTGCAAGCGCAAGTCGCCCAGGCTGCCGAGTCGGTGAAGGGCGGCGGCACCCTGGCGAGTGCCTTCGGCAGCGAGCCGCTGCTGCCCGATCTGGCCTTGCAAATGATTGAAGTCGGCGAACAGGCCGGCGAACTCGACAGCATGCTGCTCAAGGTCGCCGACGTGTTCGACGTCGAAGCCAAGCGCGGCATCGACCGCCTGCTGGCCGCCCTCGTGCCGTCCCTGACCGTGGTCATGGCGGTGCTGGTGGCGGTGATCATGCTGGCGATCATGCTGCCGCTGATGAGCTTGACCAGCAATATATGAACCCTTGAGGACTGCACCTATGCGCCATACCCGATTCAAGCCCGCCCGCCGCCAGGGCGGTTTTACCTTGCTGGAAATGCTCGCGGTGATCGTGCTGCTGGGCATCGTCGCGACCATCGTGGTGCGCCAGGTCGGCGGCAATGTGGACAAGGGCAAATACGGCGCGGGCAAGGCGCAACTCGCCAGCCTGAGCATGAAGATCGAAAGCTATGGCCTGGACGTCGGCTCGCCGCCCAAGACTCTGCAGCAATTGGTCGACAAACCCGGCAACAGCGCCGGCTGGGCCGGGCCGTACGCCAAGCCGTCAGACCTCAAAGACCCGTTCGGCCATGCCTTCGGCTACCGCTTCCCCGGTGAACATGGCGCCTTTGACCTGATCTTCTATGGCCAGGACGGCCAACCCGGCGGCGAAGGCTACAGCGCCGACCTGGGCAACTGGGAATAACCCGCGACCATGATCAGCCCCCAACGCGGCTTTACTCTGCTGGAAATGCTGGTGGTGATCGTTTTGATCAGCATCGCGGCCGGGTTGGTGGGGTTTGGCCTGCAACAAGGCCTGCGTGCGGCGAAAGAGCGTCAGGCCGTGGGGCAGATGGTCGAGGCGCTGCGCGCCACGCGGGCGCGGGCGATTGTCAGCGGCAGTACCGAAAAAACGCTGTTCGACCTGCGCGCGTTGAGCTTCCAGGCGCCGGGTCGACCGTTGAAACACTGGCCGGCCGACCTGCAAGTGACCCTGCACACCGCCGAGCACGCAGGCTCTGCTGTGGAGTTCTACCCCGATGGCAGCTCCACCGGCGGCAATTTGCTGCTGGCCAATGGCAGCCGGCGTTGGCGCATCGATATCGGCTGGCTGACCGGCAGCGTGCAGTCCAAGGCGCTGCCATGAAGCACCAGGGCGGTTTCACGTTGCTGGAGATGCTCGCCGCGCTGACACTCATGGCGATCTGCAGCAGCGTGCTGCTGGTTGCGTTCGGCCAGAGCGCGCGGTCGCTGTTGCAGGTTGCGCACAGCGACCGACTCACCCACGCCGCCATCAGCGTGCTGGACCAGGAAGCCGCTGGGCCGTTGGTCAGTGGTGTGCGCTACGGCGATCTGGACGGCGTCGCCTGGCAATTGCGTATTGCCCGGCAGCCCACCCGTATCGGCCAGCCACAGCTGTTTCGGCTCGACCTCAGCGTCAGTGAAGGCCCGCGCCACGCCAGTTTCAGTACCTTGAAACTGCGCGCAGCCCGCGACAAGGCCGGCCTGTGAAGCCGCGTCAGCAGGGCTTCACCTTGCTCGAGATCATGATCGTGCTGAGCTTGCTGGGCGTCTTGCTGGTGCTCGTCGGCGGCGCGTTGCTGGGGGCCAATCGTGCGGTGCTCAAGGCGCAGCGCTACACGGTCAGCCTGGATGAAATGCGCGCCGCGCAGCAGTTTTTGCGTACCTCCATCAGCGAGGCGTTGCCCTTGGACGTGACCGAGGACGACAGTCAGACCGATGGGTTTTTCGCCGGTGGCCCGCAGCGCATGCAGTTTGTCGCCACCTTGCCCGGCGTGCTTGGTGGCGGGATCCAGCGCTTCACCTTGCAGTTGGCCGGCGCCGAGGCGCAGCGCGATTTACAGGTGGCGTTCGCGCAGTTTGAATCTGCGGCGCACGTCAGCGTGCCGGCCTCGCGCAGTGAGCCGCAGGTGTTATTGAAGGGGGTCGAGGACCTGCAATTCAGCTACCGCGGCCTGTCGCCCAAGGGCCAGGCCACCGGCTGGATCAGCGAGTGGCCGTGGACCAAGCGCTTGCCTTATGCGGTGCGCATCGAGGCCCGTGTGAATGGACCGGTGCCCTGGGTGACCCAGGTGGTTGCGTTGCGCTTGAACCTGTCGGGCGGGGCGCCGGAATGATCAGGCATCAGCGTGGCGTGGCCCTGTTGCTGGTGCTGTGGGTGCTGGCGTTGCTCAGCCTGTTGCTGGGCGGCCTGGCCGGCTGGGTGCAACTGGAAACGCGCCAGGCCGCCTGGCACCGCCAGCACACGCAGGCCGTGTTGGCCGCCGAGGCAGGCGTGGCGCTTGCGATGCAAGGGCTGGCCGACCCGATGCAACGTAAGCAGTGGGTGGCCGACGGGCGAGAAATCCCGCTGGCGTTTGACGATGCACAGCTGCACGTGAGCCTGCACAGCGAGCGCGGCAAGTTGTACTTGAACAGCGCCGAGGTCGCCGACTTCGCCCGCCTGGCCCTGGCCTGCGGCGCCACCCAAGCCCAGGCCAGCCAGCTCGCCAGGGACTTGGAAGTGCGGCGCAACCAGGGTCTGGCGCCGTTTCGGGTAGTCGAAGAACTGCGGCAACTGCCGGGCATGACCCAGGCCCTGTACAGCGCACTGGTGCCCGAGATCAGCCTGTGGAGCGGCCTGGATCGGCCCGATCCGGCGTTCGCCAGTGCCTTGATGCGCCGCGCGCTGAACCTGCCGCGCCAGAGCGCGATAGGGGCCGACCCCGGCGAAGTGCTGGTGGTCAGCAGCCGTGCGCAACGGCCCGGCGGTTACCACGCCCGGTTGCAAGCCACGGTGTTATTGAGCCCCGCGCAAGGCAGCGCACAACCTTATCGAGTCCTACGTTGGCAAGAATGAACGAACCCTTAACCGCACGGCTTCAATGGCTGACGGAGCCCATCACCCAACGCTGGCGCGGCAGCCTGCTGCAACTGGGCTGGCGCCTGTGGCTCAAGGAACTGCGTGGCTGCCTGCCGGCGTGGCTGTCGCTGCAAGACATTCCCGAGCACCGCTATCGCTGGCCGTTGACCGCACCCGTGGCAAAACCCGCTGGCGCAGCACGCCAGGTGTTGCTGCTGGCGCCCGATGCGGTGCTGGTGCAAACCCTGCAATTGCCCCCGGCGGCGGCGCGCAACCTGGCCACGGTGGTCGGCTATGAGCTAGACCGCTTTACTCCGTTTGACGCCGCCCAACTGTACTTTGTCGTGCGCCAGGAACGCCGCACCCCCACGCACGTGCACGTCACGCTGGTGGCGATCCTGCGTGAGCGCCTGGACCCGATTCTCAATGAGTGTGCGGCCCTCGGATTGCACCCCCATGCGGTGGATGTGGACACTGGCGCAGGCACACCCATGGGCATCGACTTGCTGCCGGCACCCTTCCGACCGCGCCAGCGCCCACAAGGCAAAGGCTTGCAGCGCTGCCTGCCGTGGCTGTGCGGAGCCTTACTGATTGCCGCGATGCTGCTGTGGCTCAACGATCGCCAGCGCGTGCTCGAGGCCATGCAGCACAGCGTGCGCGAGCAGAAAGCCCAGGTTGCCGAGGTCCACGCCCTGCGCCAGCAACTGCTCACTACTCGTGGCGCGGCGCAGTACCTGATCCGCCGCAAGGCAGCCCAACCACCGTTGTCGGCGCTGCTCAACGAGCTGACCGCTTGCTTGCCATCCGACACCTGGATCGACCAGTTGGAGGTCAATGATGGCGCCGACGTGTCCTTCTCCGGGCAAAGCGCCAAGGCCAGTGCCTTGATCACGCGGATCAAGGGCTGCCACAGCCTGGAAAACGCCCAGTTCGAAGGGGTGATTCAACCCGATGCGCAAACCGGCAAGGATCAGTTTTCCTTGCGCGCCCACCTGCACCAGGAGGCCGCCGATGCGCCGACCACTGACACCCCGTGAACGCCGTGGCGCCGCCCTGATCGGCCTGGCCCTGGTGCTTGGCGTGGGTTATTGGCTGTTGATCGACAGCTGGTTCGCCGGCCCCTTGCGCGACATGGGCGAGGAGGCCGAGCAGCTACGTGAGCAACAACAACGCTACGCCGGTGTGTTGCGCCAGGGCGATGGCCTGCGCCAACAGCTTGAGCTCGCACGGCAGGACCCGGCCAGCAGCACCAGCCTGTTGCCCGGCGATGACCCCAGCGCAGTCGCGGCCGACCTGATGCAACGCATCGCCGACCTGATCAACAGCCGCGCCGGCCTCGGTGGCGGCTGCAGCCTGACCCAGCGCATGCCCATCACCCCGGAGCAGGATGACGCCGAGCCGTATCGCCAGGTCAAAGTCAGCCTGACCCTCAACTGCGCCATCGAACCCTTGACCGCGATCCTGCATGAACTGGAGTACCAGCGGCCGTTCCTGTTTGTCGATGAGATGAGTATCCGCCGCCCGCCCAACGCACCCGCCAGTGGCGGTGCCGGCCAGATGATTGTACATTTGCTGGTTCGCGGCTACCTGCAGCCGCCCGCCGCACAGCAGGTGCGCCGATGATCCCTGCATTGCGTCCTCTGGAATGGCTATTGCTCTGCGTGGCTTCGCTGCTGGGCCTGTTGATGGTTGGCATCCTCAGCAGCATTGGCGATGCGCCGCAGTGGTTGCCGACGCCTGATCCCGATGCGCGCGCCAACACCTCGGCCAACGCGCTGGTGGCCCCGAGTGCGACCCTGGAAAGCCTCGCCGGCACCTGGCAAGCCCCCTTGTTCAGCCCCGGCCGCAGCCCTGATCGTGCGGTCGGCCAGGCCGCCGTCTCCAGCCTGGCGAGCCTGACGCTGACCGGCATCGTCCTGAAGGGCAACCTGCGCGTTGCACTGCTCAAACGCAGCGACGGCCCGCCGCTGAAAGTCCACCAGGACCAGACCCTGCCCAACGGCTGGCGCCTGGAACAACTGACAGCCCGCGAAGCGCGCTTTGTGCTTGACGGCCGCACGCAGACCCTGAGCCTGCGCGCGCCGCGTTTGCCCGCGCCGTCCACGACACCCCCGATTACCCTTCCTCACGAGTCCGCCCCTTGATCGATTCCTTCCCCGGCGCTTTGCGCACCACCGTGTTTTGCCTGGCTACCGCCGTTTCCATAGGTGGCTGCGGGACATTTCCTGATCATCTCGACCCGGACGAAGCCCTGTTGCACGAGGCGATGCAAGGCACCGGTTCGCAACGCCCGCCAGTGGACCCGGCCAGCGAACAGCCCCCGGTCGACAGCGGCCAACCCCAGGCGAAGACACCCCCTCAACGCCAGTTGATTCGTGGTAGTCAGCAGTTCGTGCGCGCGCCGGCAGCAGCACCGGCGATCAAGGAGGAGGGCAGTGGTGACATTGTGTTCAACTTCGCCGACCAGCCGATCGAGGCGGTGATCAACAGCGTGATGGGCGACCTGCTGCACGAAAACTACAGCATCGCCCAGGGTGTGAAAGGCAACGTCAGCTTTTCCACCTCCAAACCGGTGAACAAGCAGCAGGCCTTGTCGATTCTGGAAACCCTGTTGTCGTGGACCGACAACGCGATGATCAAGCAAGGCAACCGCTATGTGATCCTGCCCGCCAACCAGGCGGTGGCGGGCAAGCTGGTGCCAGAGATGCGTGTGTCTCAACCCTCCAGCGGCCTGTCGGCGCGGCTGTTTCCGCTTCGCTACATCTCGGCCACCGAGATGCAGAAACTGCTCAAGCCGTTCGCCCGCGAGAATGCATTCTTGCTGGTCGACCCGGCTCGCAATGTGCTGAGCCTGGCCGGTACTCCAGAGGAATTGGCCAATTACCAGGACACCATCGACACCTTTGATGTGGACTGGCTCAAGGGCATGTCGGTGGGCGTGTTCGGCCTGCAACGTGCTTCGGTGGCCGAGTTGATGCCCGAGTTGCAAAAGATGTTCGGCCCCGACAGCGGCATGCCTCTGGCGGGCATGGTGCGGTTCCTGCCGATCGAGCGCACCAACTCGGTGGTCGCGATCTCGTCACAGCCGCAGTACCTCAGTGAAGTGGGCGACTGGATTCACACCATCGATGAAGGCGGCGGCAACGAGCCGCAGATGTACGTCTACGATGTGCGCAATATGAAGGCCACCGACCTCGCCAAGTACCTGCGGCAGATCTACGGCACGGGCGCGATCAAGGATGACACCCCCGCCAAAGTTGCCCCCGGTTTACGCACGGCGACCCTGTCTTCGCCGGGCACTAACAGCACGTCCGGCAGCACGCCTGGCGGCCTGAGTAACAACCTGAATAACAGCCAGCCCGCCGCGGATGAAGAGGATCAGGGCCCGCAAGCCGAGCAGGACAACGCCGAGCAGGGCATGAGCGAAGACGCTCCGGCCAAAAGCCTCGACGCCGGCACCCGCATCACCGCGCAGAAAAGCAGTAACCAACTGCTCGTACGCACGCGCCCGGTGCAGTGGAAAGAGATCGAATCGGCGATCAAACGCCTCGACAACCCGCCGCTGCAAGTACAGATCGAGACGCGCATCCTCGAAGTCAAACTCACCGGCGAACTGGACCTTGGCGTGCAGTGGTACCTGGGCCGCCTGGCCGGCAATTCCACCAGCACCACCGTGGGCAACACCGCCGGCAGCCAGGGCGCCCTTGGCGGTGGCGGCGCGGGCCTGGGGGCAGCGGACTCGTTGTTCTACTCCTTCGTCAGCTCCAACCTGCAAGTCGCCTTGCACGCCCTCGAAACCAACGGCCGCACCCAAGTGCTGTCGGCGCCGTCGCTGGTGGTCATGAACAACCAGCCGGCGCAGATTCAGGTGGGCGACAACATTCCCATCAGCCAGACCACGGTCAACACCGGCACCTCCGACACCACCTTGAGCAGCGTTGAATATGTGCAGACCGGGGTGATCCTCGACGTCGTGCCGCGGATCAATCCGGGTGGCCTGGTGTACATGGATATCCAGCAGCAGGTCAGTGATGCCCAGGATCAGGCGTCGTCGAGTAATGACACGCAGACTAATCCGCGTATTTCCACGCGGTCGGTGTCGACTCAGGTGGCCGTGCAGAGTGGGCAGACGGTGCTGCTGGGGGGGTTGATCAAGCAGGACAATGCGGAGTCGGTGAGCGCGGTGCCGTATCTGGGGAAGATTCCGGGGTTGCGGTGGTTGTTTGGGAATACCAGTAAGTCCAAGGACCGTACCGAGCTGATCGTGTTGATCACGCCGAGGGTGATCACCAGCAGCAGCCAGGCGCGGCAGGTCACGGATGATTATCGGCAGCAGATGCAGTTGCTTCGGCCAGCTCAATAAGTCACGCCTAACACGCTAAAAATACGGGCGCGGGATTACCCGCGCGCCGAATTTTCATTTGCGTATGGCCTTATTGTTTCAATCACAGAGCAACTGATTGATCGACGGGGCAAAATATGCACCTGGCTCCCGTTATTTTTCTGAGAAAAATCCTACAGATAGATGGGATTTTTCATTCTTCCAGTCCGTATTTTTCCTCCTAGGATGGCGCGCTCGTTTGATCGCAAGCGAGACGGCAAGGGCCGCTCCATCGGTCCTGCAGCCATAAGAACATGCTTAGGAGTCAACACATGAAGATGACCAGTGTGAGCAAACGCCTGCGCCGCTCGGCCTGGGCCGTGATCGTCGCCGGTGCATTGGCAGGCTGTGCTACGCCGCAGCCGCCTGCGGCAAAAATCTCCCTGGCGCGTGATTCGGTTGGGCGCGCCCTGGCAGCGCAAGCGACCCAGTTCGCCCCGCTGGAGATGAAAACTGCCCAGGACAAACTGGCACGCATGGAGCAAGCCATCGGCGAAAAAAATTACATTCAGGTCGACGCCTTGGCCGATCAGATCGAAGCCGATGCCGGCCTGGCCGAAGCCAAGGCCACTGCGGTGCGTAAACAACAAGTCTTGAAGCAGGCGCGGGAGGGCATCCAGGTGCTCAAACAGGAAATGCTCAACGCCCCCGCGACTACCCACTGAGGATCTTGCCATGCGTGCCACTCTCGTCATTCCTGTTCTTTCGGCCCTGGGCCTGGCCTTGGCCGGCTGCGCTACCCCACCGGAAAACCCGCAACTGCTGCAAGCGCGCAGCCAGTTCTCCAGCCTGCAGCAAAAGCCTGAGTCCAGCACCCTGGCGGCGGTTGAAACGCGCATCGCCTCCAACGCACTGGACCGCGCCAACCAACTGTCCCTGCACAGCCGTACTGACCCGCAGATCGATCAGCTCGCGTACCTCGCGACGCAGAAAATCGCCCTCGCCGAGCAGACCATCGTCGGTCGCAAAACCGATGCTCAACTCGACAACATCGCCGTCGACCGTACCCAGGTGCAGCTCGACGTTCGCACTGCGCAGCTCAAGGCCTTGCAGGCGATGAAAGCGCAGCCTACCGAACGTGGCCAGGTCGTCACCTTTGGCGATGTGCTGTTCGATACCGCAAAGGCTGAATTGAAACCGGGCAGCCAACGGGACTTCCAGGCGCTGGCGAACTTCCTGTTGCAGAACCCGGAGCGCCAAGTATGCGTTGAAGGTTTCACCGACAGCACCGGTGGCGATGCTTACAACCAGAGCTTGTCCGAGCGCCGTGCCCAAGCGGTTGCCCGTGGCCTGCAACGCCTCGGCGTCGGGGCTGAACGTATTGCAGTGATGGGCTACGGCAAGCAGTTCCCGGTCGCCGATAACCTCAGTGCGCCGTCACGCCAGTTGAATCGCCGTGTGGAAGTGATTGTGTCCAACGATGCGTCGGCGGTCAGCGCACGTCGCTAAGCAGGCGGGTTGTTCGATGTGGCTGTTGTCGCGCCCCGGCGCGGCATGCCATTGAGCCGGGAGCGGCACTGCCGCTCCCGGACTTGACGCTCGCCAGTCGGTAACGTGTATCAGCCGAAGCCAACGATGGCTTTGGTTTCCAGGTATTCCTCAAAACCATAGATACCGTACTCGCGCCCATTTCCCGAGCGCTTGTAACCTCCGAAGGGCGCCTTGGGGTTCCAGGCCGGGTAGTTCAGGTGCACTTGCCCGGCGCGAATGCGCGAGGCGACGGCAGATTCGGCGACTTGCCGCCCAATTCCTGTGTGACACGTTTCACTGTAGGTGCGGCGGCCTGTGCAACCAGTGCTCCGGCGCGGTTTGAAGCGGTGATTGAAATCATGTCGATGTGGAGCGGCCCACGTTGCGGACCGTTGACAAGGACGGGGCGACGCCCCGTGCGAGCAAGCTGTCGATCGCTACGCGAATCACCTACCAGGGCGACCCGGTGGTGGTTACCTGTGCGATCGGCTTATCGCCTAAGCGGTAACGGACGTCAGCCACGCCAGCTCGGCATGGCGCCGTCTATCGCCCAATGGGGGCGGCCAGGTCTCAAGCACACACCGCCGACCCAGCGCGCATGGCTGGCGTGGTCGAGCCAATAACTGTCGCCGCTCAGCACCTGATGCCCCAATGGCGTCAGCGTTAATTCGCGTCGAGGCCAGTCCCGGTCCGGTTCTGTCTCGGTCAATAACGGATGCTTGCCATCAATCAACGGCCGCATCAGCGCATGGAACATCATGTCCCCCAGGAACGGCAGCGGCTCGCGCTTGGCCATCAACTCGGCAAACACCCGACCAAACGGCACCGGCCCGGCTTCGGCAATGTAGGTCAGGGACAGGCGTTCGGTGAGCGATAAACCATCCCGGATGCCCGGCAGCTCCTGCAACTGGCGTAACAGTGCGGGCGCCAGCAACGGTAAGGCGGCATGTGTGCCGTGGGCCAGTTCCGCCAAGGTTTCGGGTGACGGTTCGCAATACGCCGACCAGGCCTGTTTGGCCAATTGCACCGCGTCATCGTCGATCAAACGCCGTTGCGGCCAAAGCCAGGCCAGCACATCGGGTGCCAATTGGCCGATGCCGATAAAACGTTCGACACCTGGGATCCGGTCGACTTCGATCAGCTCCAGCTTGCGCGGCGCCTGCTCAAGACCTGCGAGTGCGCGGATCAGGAACAGTTGGTCGTAGGCATCCGCCTCGCACCACAGCACGCTGTGATCGGTGCTGGTCAAGGCTTGCAGCTGGTCGTATTCATCGGCGACACGGCGCGCTACCTCCGTTTCGTCGAGGGCGAAGGCCTGGCTGATAAACGTGCTGCGCAGGGCGCGGAATGCTTCGCTGGGCACGTCGCGGACCGGCCCCATGCACAGTGGGTCAGTGAGCATTTGGAAGTGTCCCTTGAACCCCGCTATCTGTAGGCTATGCGCGATGTCATTGCCGCAGCGCCAGTGCGTGGTGCGGGCTTCATCGCTGGCAGCGAAGTCGGGGTGGCGAGCGGCGAAGTCGATCGCATCGACGTGGGCCTTGAGCTTGGGCCAACTGCTGAAACCCAACTGCTTGGCGATCTGCCATTGAGCCTGGGACAAGGTGGCGGCGGGATCCTGGATTCTCAGGCGCGGCAGCAGTTCCTTGGCACGCTTGCGCTGCTGCCCAAGGTTGAGGCGGCCATCGGTGTTGACGTGGTGGGACATACGAGCTCCTTGCACAAACCTTTTCCGCTTTAAGGTTGGGAGTCGTAGACAAAAGAGGGTGTTGCAGGGTCTTGGGCGCAGCCCTTTCCGCGGAAGGTGGCGTAGAGAGCGCCAGGCGGGAAATATAGGCAGTGTAAGGCGCGATTGCAAATTCCCGAGGGCACGCTGATCAAACTGTGGAAGCGAGCAGGCCCGCTCCCACAGTTTTTGCTCTGCGGTGTGTCACCTGCCCGCGCTACTTGTCGGTGCGCGCATCCAGGGTCTTCTGATGCTCCGCCAGAAACGGCTGTTCCGCCGGATCAAAGCGGTCGATACCGGCGGTGAAACGATGCCAGTACGGGTACAGCGGCTGGCGACGTGTCACCGCCTCGATGCGCAAAGACTGCTCTTCGGTGAGTTTCAGTTCAGTCGCCGCAAGGTTGTCACGCAGGTGCTCTTCGGTGCGCGCGCCGACAATCAGCGAGGTGATCCCCGGTCGATCCTTGAGCCATGCCAGGCACGTGCGGGCAACTGAGACACCGTGTTCATCACCGACAGCAGCGAGGGTTTCAATAATGTCCAGGGCGCGCTCCTGGTCGTGCACATAGGGTTCCGGCCAATCGCTGCCCTGACGGGTGTTAGCGGGCGGTTTTTGCCCGCGACGGGTGGAACCGGTCAGCAAACCCTCGCCCATCGGGCCCCATACCAGGGTGCCCACTGACTGATCCAGCGCCAGTGGCAGCAGCTCATACTCGGCTTCGCGGGATTCCGGGGTGTAGTAGATCTGCTGGGTGATGGGCTTGAGCATGCCATGCAGCTCGGCTTTGCCCAGGGTTTTCATCATCTGCCAGGCGGTGAAGTTGCTGGTGCCGAAGTAGCGGATTTTGCCCGAGCCCACCAGCAACCGCAGCGCTTCGAGGGTTTCCTCGATGGGCGTCATACCGTCCCAATTGTGCAATTGGTAAAGGTCGATATGGTCGGTACCCAAACGTTTTAAACTGGCCTCACACGCACGGATCAAGTGATAGCGCGAGGAACCAGAGTTGTTCGGGTTCTTGTCAACGGGGCTGCGGCCCTTGGTGGCCAGGAGGATGTCGTGGCGCTTGTCGCCCAGGGCTTTACCGACCACTTCTTCGGCCAGCCCGTGGGAGTAGAGATCGGCGGTGTCGACCATGTTCACACCCGCGTCGAACGCGATATCGAACATGCGCTTGGCCTGGGGCACGTCCACCGATCCGCATTTTTCAAACTCTGCGCGGCCGCCAAAAGGCACGGTGCCCAGGATGATTTCGGACACCAGCAAGCCGGAATGGCCCAGTTGTCGGTATTGCATGTTGCCTCCTACTGAACGTTGCACGTGATGGTGTGAACGACGTGGGTGGCGATAGTTTGAATTTTTTCATGAAAACTTCGTGCGTCTGCCTCACCATTGCGTCTATCAGGATTTACAAGGAGCCCCGCGTCCATGAGCGTACTGATCGAAACCCGCGCCCTCATACGCATGGACGAGCGCCGCCAAGTGCCCTTGCTCCAGCCCACCGATTTCAGCTTGACCGCCAGCGACCGCGTGTCGATCACCGGCGCGTCCGGTTCCGGAAAAAGTGTGTTCCTGCGCGCGCTGGCGTTGCTGGATGCGCCCACGTCCGGGCAGATCCTGTGGAACGGCCAGCCAATCGGCAATGCGCAGATTCCCCATTACCGCTGCCATATCAGCTACCTGTCCCAACGCCCGGCGCTGCTCGACGGCACGGTGGAAGACAACCTGCGCTTTCCCTTCAGCCTCAAGACCTCGCGCAAGCGTAGCTTCGATCTGGCGGCGGTCACCACACTGCTCGGGCACGCCGGCAAGGCCCCGGATTTTCTGGCCAAGCGCGCCGTCGACCTGTCGGGTGGTGAATCCCAGGTGGTTTCGCTGATCCGCACCTTACAACTCAACCCCGAAGTGCTGTTGCTCGACGAACCCACCGCCGCCCTTGATCCAGCTTCCTCGCGCGAGGTGGAAGCGTTGATCGATGCGTGGTTTGCCGGCGATCTCACACGGGCCTTTATCTGGGTGTCCCACGACCTCGACCAGGCCCGGCGCATGAGCGACATCCACTTGCAGATGAGTGCTGGCGTGTTGAGCGCAGTGACACCGGCATGAACTATCAAAACCTCACCGCGCTGGACATGGGCATCGCCGCCTCGCTGATCCTGATTAACGGTGCGCTCTCGTTGCTGTTGCGCCTGGGCCTGGAGCGCCAGTTGCTATGGGCGGCGGCGCGGACCGTGGTGCAACTGCTGGCCATCGGTTACCTGCTGGGCTGGGTGTTCGAGTTTGCCTACTGGTACGTGGTGCTGCCGTTGATGTTCGCCATGACACTGATCGCCGGTCTCTCGGCAGCGGGGCGTGGGCAGCGGACTTATCGGGGGCAGCGCGTCGACAGCATCCTGTCGGTGTGGGGCAGTTCGTGGCTGGTAACGGCGGTGGGCCTGTTTGCGGTGATCCGTATCCATCCGTGGTACGAGCCGCAGTATGCGATCCCGATTCTCGGCATGATCCTCGGCAACACCCTGACTGGCGTATCGCTGGGTATCGAACGCATGACCCAGGAGCTGACCTCAGGGCGCAACACCATTGAAATGATCCTGGCCCTCGGCGGCTCACGCTGGGAAGCGGCGCAGGAAGCCATCCGTCAGGCGGTGCGCGCGGGGATGATCCCGACGCTGAACCAGATGACCGTGGTGGGCATCGTCAGCCTGCCCGGCATGATGACCGGGCAGGTGCTGGCGGGAGAGAGCCCGGTGGATGCGGTGCGGTATCAGATCGTGATTATGTTCTTGATTGCGGCCTCGTCGGCGTTGGGCACGGTGGGGGCGGTGCTGTTGACGTATCGGCGGTTGTTTTCCCCAAGCCATCGGTTCTTGCGCGATCGTTTGCAAGAGCGCTGATGGCCTCGGGAACGCCACTGAACACTGTGGGAGTAGGGGCTCAGTGTTGTTGGGAGGGCTGCACTCCCGGATCAGGCACGCCGAAATCCAACACCACCTTCATCGCCTGCGTCTTGTCCGCCGCCAGTTCAAACGCCTGCAGCGCCTGCTCAAATGGCACCGTATGGGAGATTACCGGGCGCACGTCGATGATCCGGCGGTTGAGCAAGTCCACCGCCTGGGCGAACTCCGGGTGGAAGCGGAAGGTGCCTCGCAGGTCGATCTCGCGGCTCACCAGCAGATTGAGCGGCAGCGACACGTCGCCGCCCAAGCCCACGGTGACCAGCACGCCTCGCGGCGCGATGCATTCCAGGCCGTTGCGCAGGGCCTGGGCGCTGCCGGAGACTTCGAACATGACGTCGAAATAGCCTTTTTCAGTGGTGTAGCGTTTCAGCGCATCGGCACCGCCAGCGAGGTTGTGGGTGCGCGTGGCCCCCATTTTTTCAGCGCAGGCGAGGGCGCTGGTAGACAGGTCCACAGCGACAATTTCAGCGGCGCCAGCAGCGAGCAGGCTACCGATCAACAGGTTGCCGATCGGACCGCAGCCGGTCACCAGCACGCGCTTGCCGAACACTGCGCCGGCCCGTTGGATCGCGTGCAAACCCACAGACAAGGGTTCGGCCAACGCCCCTTCGGCCAGGCTGACTTCATCGGCCAGCAGATGGGCCTGATGGGTCTCGATCACCAGGCTTTGGCGAAACGCGCCCTGGATATGCGGGAAAGGCATGGCGCTGCCGTAGAAGCGCATGTTCAGGCAATGGTTGGGCAAACCTTGATGACAGTAACGGCAACCACCGCAGGGGCGCGACGGGGATACCGCAACGCGTTGCCCGACCTTGAACGACCCGGCATCGCTGCCCACCGCGTCGATCACCGCCGACACTTCATGGCCGAGCACCATCGGCTCGCGCAGACGCACGGTGCCGAAGCCGCCGTGCTGGTAGTAGTGCAAATCGGAGCCGCAGATACCGCCCCGGGCGATGCGTACCCGCAGTTGGGCGGGGGCGAGGGGCTGTGGTTCGTCCAGGCGGTCGACTCGCAAGTCTTTCGAGGCATGGCAGACAATGGCGTGCATACAATTCTCCAGGGTTACAGCGACGCGGTGATGCCACCGTCGACGTAAAGAATATGACCGTTGACGAAGCTGGCGGCGTCACTGGCGAGGAATACGGCGGCGCCGGCCAGCTCGTCCACCTCACCCCAGCGGCGGCTCGGTGTGCGTTGCACCAGCCAGTCGCTGAATTGCGGATTGGCGACCAGATTGGCGTTCAGCTCGGTCTTGAAATACCCAGGCCCGATCCCGTTGACCGTCAGCCCATGGGGGCCCCAATCGATGGCCATGCCCTTGGTGAGCATTTTCAGCGCGCCCTTGCTCGCCGCGTACGGCGCAATACCCGGGCGGCCCAACTCACTTTGCACCGAGCAGATATTAATGATGCGCCCACGCTTGCGCGGAATCATTGCCCGCGCCACGGCCTGGCCGACCAAAAAGGCGCTGTCGAGGTTGGTGCTGATCAGTTCGCGCCAGTGCTGCTCGCTGTAGTCTTCCAGCGGGCCACGGCGTTGCATGCCGGCGTTGTTCACCAGGATATCCAGCGGGCCGAGGCGTTCTTCGATGTTCGCTACGGCGGCCTGGATGGCCGCGCTGTCGGTCACATCAAAGGCCTGTGTGTGCACCTCGAGGCCTTCCAGCGTCAACAGTGCGGCGGCGTCGCGCAAGGTACTGCGGTTGCGCCCGTTGAGCACCACCCGCGCACCGGCCTGGGCCAGGCCGCGGGCGATCGCCAGGCCGATACCGGCGCTGGAACCAGTGACCAGCGCAAGCCGGCCATCGAGGCGAAAGTGGTCTAAAACGTTGTGCACGGGGCGGTTGCTCCTGACGCGCTTATTGTTATCAGCAAAACCCGATGATGTCCTGCTTGGTTGGCCTCAGTTCACTCCAGTACAGGCAGTGGGTCCAATGTTCATTTATGATCGGGTGATCAACATCTGTGATAACCGGAGAAGCTTGATGGAGCTAAAGCACTTGCGCGCCTTTGTGGTGCTCGCCCAAGAGCTGCATTTCGGCAGGGCGGCGGCGCAGCTGTCGATTGTGCAACCGGCGTTGAGCATGCAGATCAAATTGCTGGAAAGTGGCCTGGGCGTACGCCTGCTGGATCGCAATCGCCATTCGGTGACCCTGACCGATGCGGGCCGCGTGTTTCTGCCTGAGGCCCAGGCCACTTTGCATCAGGCGGCGCGTGCGGCGGACGCGGCGCGGGCGTCCAATCGCGGCGAAATCGGCCGGGTGCGCCTGGGGTTTGTGTCGTCGGTGCTGCCGCAGTTGTTGCCGGAATTGATTCGCACGGTGCACCGGCGATACCCGCGTATCGAGCTGGAGCTCAAGGACATGGCCGGCCCCGACCAGGCTGCCGCGCTGAAGCGCGGCCTGCTGGACTTCGGCCTGATGCGCCTGCCCGCCAGTCACCCCGGCGTACAGACCCGTGCGGTGTTGCACGAGCATTTTTGTGTGGCGTTGCCGATGGATCATCCCTTGGCGTTGAAGCCGTCGATCCACCCCACCGATCTGCTTCGGGTGCCGGTGTACATTCTCGCGCGACGCTATGCGCCGGGTTTCTACGACGAATTTATCCAGGCCGTGGGCATGCCCCTGGAGATCGCTTCTGAGCTGGGCGAATTTACCACCATGCTCGCGCTGGTCTCCGCAGGGCTGGGTGTTGGGGTGCTGCCGCAGCAGGCGGCACGGGCGCTGCCGTCCAATTGCGTGTCGCGGCCTATGGAGCTGGGCGCCTTTCAGGCCACTACTGGTTTGGCTTGGACCGAGCTGGACAGTGCGGTGAAGACCACCTTGTTCAACCTGATCGTGGCATTATCCGGCGCGTGATTGTTTTGCCGGATGAAATACTGGATTGTAAATCCTGGTGACTCCTGCGGTCGGGGCAGCGGTGGAACATGCGGGGCGTCGATACCCCACGCTGTTGGAGCTTCTCATGATCAAACTCTATGGTTTCCCGTTGTCCGGCCACTCCCACCGGGTCGAGCTGATGCTGTCCCTGCTGGGGCTGCCCACCGACTATATCCTCGTGGACCTCAAGCAAGGCGCCCACAAAGCCCCCGACTTTATTGCCACGGTCAACAGCTTCGGCCAGGTGCCAGCGATTGACGACAGCGGCACTGTGTTGGCCGATTCCAATGCAATCCTGTTCTACCTGGCGACCCAATACGGCAAAGGAAAATGGCTGCCGAGCGACCCTTTGGGGCAGGCCCGCGTGCAGCGCTGGCTCTCGGTTGCCGCCGGTCAACTTCACGCCGGGCCCGCCACAGCACGGTTGGCCCTGGTGTTTGGTGCCGAGGTCGACACTGTCACTGCCATTACCAAATCCCACGCTTTGCTGAAGTTGATCGAAGCACAACTGAGCCAAAGCCGCTTCCTGGCCAGCGAGCAACCGACCATTGCCGATATCGCTTTCTACACCTACGTGTCCCATGCGCCGGAAGGCAATGTATCGCTGGCCGACTACCCTCATCTGCGTGCCTGGCTCGCCAGCATCGAGGCGTTGCCGGGCTTTGTCGGCATGCCGCGCACGGCGGTAGGTTTGCAGTCACAGTAACGTTCAAGAGGGCCACCGATGGATCGATTTCATGAAATGCAGGTGTTCCTGGCGGTGGCCGAGGAGGAGGGCTTTGCCGCCGCCGCGCGCCGCCTGAAAACCTCACCCCCGAGCGTGACAGGGCCATCGCCGCGATGGAGGCGCGCATCGGCACTCAACTGCTGGCACGCACCACCCGCAGCCTGCACCTGACCGAAGCCGGCCAGCGTTACCTGGAAGATTGTCGGCGCATCCTGGCGGAACTCAATGAAGCCGAGGAAGCGGCGGCGGGCAGTTATTCCATCCCCTGTGGCCACCTGACGGTGACCGCGCCGGTGCTATTTGGCGAGCTGTATGTGGCGCCGGTGCTGGGGGAGTACCTCGACCGGTTTCCCTTGGTCAACATCAACGCCTTGCTGGTCGACCGCGTGGTCAACATGAGCGACGAAGGCGTCGATGTGGCGGTGCGTATTGGCCATCTGCACGAGCCGGGGCAACAGGCGATCAAGGTCGGCGAAGTTCGTCGGGTGGTGTGTGCATCGCCGGCCTATCTCGACCGGCACGGGCGGCCCCGGCATCCGTCGCACGTGCGTGAGGCCAAGATTGCCACGTCGTCGTCCAGCCAATTGGTGAGTGAGTGGAATTTTGTCGACGCGGATCAGCCGCTGACGGTGCCTATTGAGCCGCGCCTGGTCGTCTCGGCGAACAATGCCGCGATCAACCTGGCGAGGCTGGGCTGGGGCATGACGCGGGTACTGTCCTATCAAGTCGCAGCCTCGGTGGCCGCCGGGGAGCTGGAAATTGTCCTGGAAGCCTTCGAGCCGGCACCCTTGCCCATTCAGGTGGTGTTCCAGAGAAGCGGCCGCGTGCCTGCCAAGATCAACACCTTTGTCGACTTTCTCAGCCATCGCCTGAGCCAGGACGCCGCCCTTAACCCGGCGATGAAACGGCGCAGCTGATGGCGCGTTATCGCGATATGCAACTGTTCGCCGCGCTGGCCGGACAACCGAGCCTGGCCTCGGCGGCGCGGGATGTGCGGGTGTCGGGGCCCACCCTGGTGCGGGCGATTGCACGCCTGGAAGCGCGTTTGCGCGTGCCGTTGCTTGAGCGCAGTACGCGCGGCGTTAGCCTGACCGACGCTGGCAGCGCCTACCTGGTCGACTGCGTGGGCCTGCTCACCGCCGTGGACGCCGCCGAAGCCTCGGCCAAAGGGTTGCATGTGCAGGCCGAGGGCAATCTGCGGGTGTTTTTGCCATTCCTGTTCAGCCGCTATGTGATGGCGCCAGTGTTGGCCGACTACATGGACCGCTACCCCGAGGTGCGCCTCGTTGCTCACTACCATGACTATTACCCGAACCTGCATGAAGAGGGACTGGATGTGGCGATCCTCGTCGGCGAACTGCCCAGCTCATCGTTGATTGCACGGCCGGTGGGCCGGGTGCGGCCTATCCTTTGCGCCAGTCCCGATTACCTTGCGGCCAACGGCGAACCCCTGCACCCGGATGACCTCATGCTACATCGGCTGATTGCCAGTGCCGATCAGGTGTATTGGGATTTCCATGGCTATCAGCTCAAGACCCGCGCGCGCCTGAACTGCGCCACGGTGCAGGGCGCGATCAATGCGGTCGTGCACGGGGCGGGGCTGATTCGCTGCCTGAGCTATCCGGTTCACGAGCATCTGCTCAAGGGCCAACTGCGGCAGGTGTTGCCGGACTACGAACCGCCGTCGCTGCCGGTGCACGTGGTGTATCGCGAAGGTCGCAATGCGCCGATGCGTGTGCGCAGTTTTGTCGACCACTGCGTGGCTGCGCTGCGCGAGCATCCAGCCTTTCAACTGGCGTAATAGTGGATTGCCCGGAGTGGTTATTCCCTCGGTGGTTGGCAAGGCGCAGCATCGAGGTATCCAACATGAGGTGCTCGCCATGAACCTGATCGAACAAACTCCCTGGCATGCCGGCGAACGGCAGATGCAAGCAGCGGTTGGCGTGGCCGAACGCATGGCCGTGGTCGGGCCCAAGGTGATTCGTGATCATCTGCCGGAGCAGCATCGGGATTTCTATCCCTTGTTGCCTTACCTGATGTTGGGCGCGGTGGACGAGCAGGGCATTCCCTGGGCGACGATGGTGGAAGGGGCGCCGGGCTTTGTCCACTCGCCACGCCCACAGACCTTGCAGATCGATAGCTTGCCGTCTGCGGGCGATCCTGCCCGCAACGCTTTGCTCAACGGCGCGTCGGTGGGCGTGCTGGGCATCGACCTCAACACCCGCCGTCGCAACCGCATGAATGGGCGAATCAGCGGGCGCGATCACGATGGTTTTTCGGTCGACGTGGTGCACACCTTCGGCAATTGCCCTAAGTACATCCAACTGCGGCCGATCGATTCCATCGCGCGCAAGCCCGGCACGCAGGTGGAACGCTTCAATGGCCTGGACGACGCGGCACAAGCGATGATCCGCGACGCCGACACGTTTTTTGTCGCCAGCTACGTGGACGTGGACGGCCAACGCTCGGTGGACGTCTCCCATCGCGGTGGTAACACCGGCTTTGTGCGGGTTGAAGGCAACGTGCTGACCATCCCCGACTTCGCCGGCAACCTGTTCTTCAACACCCTGGGCAACTTGCAGGTGAACCCGCTGGCGGGGTTGCTGTTTGTCGATTTTGCCTCGGGGGATGTGTTGCAGGTTGCCGGGCGGACCTCGCTGATCCTCGACGGCCCGCACGTGGCCTTGTTTGAAGGCGCCCAGCGCTTGTGGACGGTGACCGTGGAGCACGTGATCCGCCGCCCGGCGGCGTTGGCGCTGAGGTGGGGCATTGGTAGGCTGTTTCGTGCCGTAGGACGCATTGGGAAGCAACGGGTTGGTCATCTCGATGATTGCCCATCGGCGCGCTGTCAGAGCCAGGCAGCATCCCACAGTGAGTAATCGCCTACCCGCTCAACCAGGCCTGCTCGCAACGGGTTAGCCACGATGTAGCGCGCCATCGTACGAATATCATCCTCTACACGCACAGCCCTATCGTAATAACCAGGTTGCCAGACGCGTTCCTTGCTTCTGCGACGCCTGTTAATCGTCAGCGCACTGCGTGACTTGATGCGCCGGACAACGTCGGCCAACGTCTGCTGTTTCAACTCAAACAGCCAATGAATATGGTCAGGCATAATTACCCATGCCGTGGAATCGACCAACCCAAGTTCATGAACTTGTCGGAACTCGGCAACCATCAGGCGACCCAGGAACAGGTCGGCGAACAAACGCTGGCGGTGGTGAACGACCATGGTAATGAGATAGCTACGTCCGTGTTCTGAGTAGCGACCGTGACGCAGGCGATGTGTTTGAGGTTTTGGGCGCAATCCGTTGCTCCAGGAATAGTGCTTAGGAACATTAACGCTAGCTCGCGATTTACAGTGAACCTCCGCGATTTGGTCACTGAATATTTGTAGTGAGCGGGCTCGCCCCGCGTTGGGGGGCGAAGCCGCCCCAAAACGGATCCCCGCGCTGTGTCAGGTGAGTTTTGCGTTGCCTTGTTTGGGGCGGCTTCGCCCCCCAGCGCGGGGCGAGCCCGCTCACTACAAGGGTCCCGGGCATGATGGTTGAAATGTTGCCAGATATTGAATCACCAGATTGCCCCAACCCAGTGCGTTAGCCTTGTTTTCCCACCGACAACAAGGACTCGTCATGCAGCGAAAAGTCATCAATCCCACAACCGTGTTCAACTCCCTGCAATATGGCTTCAGCCAGGCACTGGAAGTACCGGAAGGCCGGCGCATCCTGCTTTCCGGCCAGGTGGGCGTGGATGCCCAGGAGCGTACTGTCGGCCCTGGCATCGCTGAGCAGACCGCGACCGCCCTGGACAATATCGAAAAGGTTCTGGCCGAGGTCGGCGGCGATCTGTCCCATGTGGTGATACTGTGGCTGTATATCGTCGAGTCAGCGCGTGACCAGCAGGAGCCGATTGCCCAAGCGCTGCGTGAGCGCTTCGCGCACAACCCTCCGCCGTCTTCGTGGATCATTGTCAGCGGGTTGTCGTTGCCGCAGTGGTTGATCGAGATTGAGGCTGAGGCTGTGATTTCACGACAGTGAGCGCAACAAATCCCCTCACCACAGGAAGTGCCTCATCCCACGGGGCCTCCAACGCTTTACATCAAGGGACGTAGGATTGCTGTCGATGTCGCCGCGGTAGCGGTGTTTGGTCGGGAGGATATCCGGGCGGCATTGCAGCAGGACCCCGGGAACGGGTGGGCGCGCTGGATACGCTACTGTGCCTGAAATACCTCGGGCCTTTGATAGTCTGCGATCAACCGCTGAGCATCCCTACCATCGCGAATGCGCTCAATTTACTCATCAAGCACCGATCATCCATTTGGCCAAACCATGCCGGCCACTGACGCCCAGCTTGGCAGCGGCGCGCTTGAGGTAGGTTTCGATGGAGCTCTTCTTCACGCTGAGTTTTTCCGCCATCTGCGGCACGGTGCCGCCCGTCAGTAGGCCGAGGCACACCTCCTGCTCGCGTGCCGAGAGGGTGATGTCGCCGAGGGACAGGCGCTGGTAGAACTCACGCTGCAATTGCGATTGTTCCAGCAACGTGTGGGCCGGTTCGACTTCGGAGTGCGGCGCCTGGCGCAGGCTCTGCGCATGGCACTCGATCAGTGGCAGCAGGGTGTCCGACAGGCACTTGAGAAACGACAACTCGGCCAGGGAAAACCCGCGATGGTTGGGCGGACGATAAAACGAAATCACACAGCGCCGGTTGCCCTGGCGCGACACCAGGTTGCACTGGTGCGAGTTGCCGCGTGGGTACGCGCTTTTAGCCTTGGCCTTTAGCTGGATCAGCAGCGGGTCCTGCATGCCGAGCATTTCCCGCAGCAACGGGTGGTCGTCCATGGAGTTCAGGGGCAGGGGCGGCGGCAGATCCTGCGTCTGGCCAGCGCTGCCGAGCAACGTGATATCGAGCACGCGGTTGCGTAGCTCGTCGAGGGTCCATTCGCTGAGGTCCACCAGGTGGATCGGTACCCACTTGTCCACCAGGTGCAGCATGTGCGCGGCGAAGTCCGCGTGGCCACTGTTGGCAATCAACTCGCCCATTTCGGCATAGAAATTCGGGCTTTGGGTGTTTGCAATACTGCGGGTCAAACTCATTGCCATCTCATCCTTGATGTCGAAAACCGTCTACAAATTCTCTGGCCTTTGCGGGGCGATCCTTGGCTCACACACCAGAGTGGGTACTCGAAATTGTAGTTGGCTAGGGGATTCGTCCTACGCATGTGGCGGAAACGATCGATACAAAGTGCCATAAAAACCACGTCATTAATTCGACGTTTCTGAGGGACAATTCCGGACGCGAAAAACCTAGAGATGTTTCTGAGGTTATTTAACGTATTGATAATTAAGTAATAATTACTTTTTTGAGGTGATCGTGAAATCCGGCAGCGGCTAAACATAGCCAATGTCCTACAGCTTTTTAATCGTTTCAGCGGCTCACCGTCAGCCTAGCAATCAACCAACTGCTGATAAGGAACCTATAACTCAAAGTCTTTTTGCTATGCGATTCAGCTATTGAGTTGTTGATGAGGCAACGCATTTAATTCGGGCGTAACAATCCTCCGCAGCACCCTGGCACCGGATGCCGGTGAACCGTGGGTCGATGGGCAGCGCCAACGCTTTAGCTCGCCCTTGTCGGCACGCCGAGTCGGCATTGTGGCCGTGCACCAACAGCCCGACGAACACACCGCGGCCTTGCCGGAACCCGACACCGAACGCCTGCTTGGCCTGGTCGACAGTCAGCGCACACAAGGCGTGGCCATCCTCTACATATCCCAGCGCCTGTCCGACCTGCAAAGGGTCACCAACCGCGCGATCGTATTGCAGGAAGGACGGCTGACCAGCGACCTCAACACCCGGCACTTGCCGAGTGCGGCTTACACCTTGTTTGGGGATGTGGCCGAGCATCCTGCGGTGACACCGGGCACGTCGTTACCGGTGCCGTTTCTGGAACGGTTCACCCGGGCTGGGTTCATTCGCAATCGGGCCGAGGGGCGGGCGGTGCAGGAGCAGGTGAGGGGGTTGCCAGTCCATAAGACTAGCTCGCTGCTGAACGACGAAGCGGAGTCAAGTTAGGGTTACCTATCTATTCAGGCGCGATATGAATGGTGCCATTTGTCGGATTGTTTTATGCGTGCTTGTAGGAATAGTCCTCATCTTACAAAAAACACCTGAGTTGGAGCTTTCTGTTTCTTATGATTTGGTGAGTCGTATCGTATTGATTTTATAAAAGGTCGTATTTGATGAGGAAGGCTGGAAGAAACTTTGGTACTTTGTGAAATTGTTAGTATTCCGAAAGTGGTGAGTGAAACTTCCTATTAAAATCGTCAACTGTCCTGCGCTAAATATTTATAACTGTTGCGGTTTTCTCCGGGAGGGCTAGAGTGTTTTTTTTTTTTGCGGGTTGGTAAGCGGTTGAGTATTAGAAAGAAAGGTCCCGTTCCGTGAGGTGAATAATGAATCAGTATTTGTTGTTCGCGCCATGTTCACTCGCGGCGCTCTTTATAAAGGAACAATTGAAAGAGCCTGTTGCATTATTTTGGACAGTGGTATCTCCTGTGGTGACCTACTATTTGATCACCTACGCCAAGGCTCCAGTGAGTGATACCGCTGTCGATTATTTGTCCAGCACTTCCTGGTTTTACGCTTTTGTAGCGTCAAGTGTGGCGCTATTTGGTCTGGCGTTCTACATAGTGGGCCGGAGGGAAAGTGGCTTTCTGCGGTCATTCGTTTATACGGGCCGAACAAGGGTTGTCTTTCTTATTGGGCAGTTTCTCGCGTATTCGGTTGTCGCCGTACTGTATTGCACTGTTTTCTATGTGCTCACACGCTATTCTTTTGGCGTTTTTAATGGCGCTGAATACTTGGTTGTGGTTGTGCGGTTTTATGTTTGTTTTCTTATTTTTGCCATACCTTCGCTATTGCTGACGCTGGTGCCGCTGGGTTTTCAGAATGCGAGTACTGTCTTTTCCATGTTGTCACTGGCGATGTTGGCGCTCGGGATTGTAGGTACGGGTTCCCCCCGCCCAGCCTTTGTCATCGTTAGTTTTTTTAATCCAATGTGGTGGGCAAACAAGGTTATGTTAGTCGGGTTGGCGGAGTGCTGGTTGGTTGTTTTGATGGTTGTCGTTTTGTTGGTGGTTTCTTTCTTTTTGATGTTTCGCTTTTTACTTATCAATCCCGTATGGAGTCGTTATTGATGAAGCGGCTTATCGTAAACTCACTTGACGTCAGGTATGCCTCTCATATTTTGTTGCATCATGCGACTCTGACAATTGAGGCGGGCTCCATTTCAGGGTTGCTGGGCCCTAATGGCTCCGGAAAAACTACCTTTTTCGATGTGATTTGTGGCCTGAAGAAGATTGCTGGCGGTGAGATAAACAACTCTTTTTCCAAACTGCTTTACCTGTCGCAAATCATCAACACGCCCCCCGTGTTCCGCATGTTCGACATCTTCAAAATGACCATGCTCTTTTGCTCCGAAACAAAGGTCACTCAACAGCACGCTCTGGAGAGGATCGGAAAATGGAGCCCCGGCATTGCAGAAAGGTATTGCGACATTTGGAACAAAAAATCCTCCCTCTGTAGCTACGGAGAAAAGCGTTGGTTTTTTTATTTGTCATTGCTCTGCGCCAACGCGGACCTGGTGATACTGGACGAACCCACGGCGGGTGTAGACCCTGAGTTTCGTTATCACATTTGGCGATGCCTGAAGGGGGCGGCGGCGGAAGGTGTCGCGGTGCTGGTTTCGTCGCACAACGTTGATGAAATCGTCATGCATTGCGATGACTTTTACATGCTTAGTCAGCGGCGATTCAACCGTTTCACAGACGCGCAAAGCTTCATGAGCACATACGGTGGTGACAGTCTGGATGAGGCATTTATCCATGCCGCCAGCCTGCCAAATGGATAGACCACGCCGAATAACGGCAGCAGGATCACCGCGTTCAGTTATCCACAATGCCGCCCTCAGGCCGATTTCGGGTAGATGATCAGTTCCAGGCAACCCTTGTGGTAGCGTTTGCCCCCAGGCGGCAGTTGCCCTGCCTCACGCATTTCACTGGTGCTGTTGACTCGCATCAGCACGCCTACCGAGCCGCGCTGGCGCGCGTCCTTGAGCCAGGTTTGTACGTCCTCCAATTCGACTTTGCGACGTACAGCCCCCGCGTATTGCAAACCGTAGCGCAGCTCGCCCTCGGTGTCATACAGCGCCACTTCCGGGCGTTTCAGGCGCCAGGCCAGGGCGCTGGCACTGCTCAGTTCATTGCTCAACAGTGCGTTGGTCTGCTGCAATTCTTCAAGGTGTTCGAGCACGAACGGGTCGGGCATTTCGTTATCTGCGATCCACGCCGGCATGCTCGCTGGCAGCAGGGTCACCAGCAGGCCGATGCCCAGCACCGGCATTGCCCACAACGTCAGCGGGCGAAACGCTTGCAACAAGTTGGCGAGGATCCACACCAGTAACACGATAAAAGCCAGGGACAGGCTGAACATCTCTGCATGGCTGTTGCTGTAAATCGGCCGAGCGATTTGCAGGTAGATCAAGCCGATCATGGCGACCATGCCGATCACGAAGTTGAGCAGGCCATTGAGGCAGATTGTGCGGGCGCGGCCGGTGCTGATCAGGTCGACCAGGGTATGCCCCATCAGCAATGCCAGGGGCAGCAGGCACGGCATGATGTAGGTCGGCAGCTTGCCGTTGCTCAGGCTGAAAAAGACCAGCGGTAGCAGCAACCACAGGGCCAGGAAGGTGATCGCCGGCTGGCGCTTTTCCTGCCAGGTCTTGCACAGGGTGGCGGGCAGCAGACCTGCCCACGGCAGGCAAGACACCGCGATGATCGGCAGAAAGAACCACCACGGACGCACGTGTTGCGCGTTGTCGGCGCTGAAGCGGCGGATGTGTTCATTCCAGAAAAAGAAGCGCCAGAAGTCGGGTTCCTGAAGGTGGATCGCCAGTGCCCACGGCAGGCACACCAACACCGCAACCGCCATCGCCAGCGGGCCATAGCGCAGCAACTCGCCCAGGCGGCGTTGCCAGAGCATGTAGGGCACTGCAATCAGCACTGGCAGCGCCCAGGCCAGGAAGCCTTTGGTCAGGAAACCCAGGCCGCAGGCCAGGCCCAGCACGGCCCAGGCGAATAGGCGAGCACGCGTCGTGGCGCTTTCAAGTGCAAACCACAGGGCGACCAGGCTCAGGTTGACCCACAAGGTGAATTGCGGATCAAGGTTGGAGTAGCCCGCTTGCCCGGCCACCAGGCCAAAACTCAGGTAGAGCAAGGCGCAGGCGAAGCTTTTGCGCGGATCATTCCACAGGCGGCGGGCAACCAGGTAGGCAAGCAGCACGCTCAGGCCGCTGGCCACGGCTGAGGCGATGCGCACACCGAACAGGTTTTGGCCAAACACTGCCTGGCCCAGGGCGATCAACCAGTAGCCGCCGGCGGGTTTTTCGAAGTAGCGGATACCCATGAAGTGCGGCGCCACCCAGTTGCCGCTTTGCAGCATCTCCTGGCTGATCTGGGCGTAGCGGGTTTCGTCCGGGGTCCACAAGCCGTGCAGGCCCAGAGGCAACAGGTAAAACGCGATAAAGGCCAGCAACACTACCGGCAGGGGCTTTAATCGATTCATGAGCACGTCGCTCCCTGACGCTTAGTGGCGGATGTTTGAAGTAATGAAGTAATAACGGAAATGGCCACAGCCTTCACTGAGTTACGGGAAATAGTCATGTCGTCCTTAATGAAAAGGCGCAACTAAACATGCCAGGGCAGGGCTGTCTTTTTGCTGAACAGGCCGAAGGGTAAGTTAATAGAGTTGTTTCAGCGCGGCGGGCCAGTCGGGATTGTTGACGATGCCCAAGGTCTTGAATTTACCGTGGGGCAATACCTGTACGAACAGTGCACTGCCGTACTGGGGGAACGTGGCGTGGGGAAAGCCCAGGGTGGCTTCGAAGTCGGCAATGCAACCGCTATGGGTGACGAAAACCAGGTTGCGTCCTGGGGTTTTGTGGCTGAGCAGTTCTTCACCCATCGCCGCGCCGCAGACGGCTTGCTGGCCGGAGGTCACTTCGTTTTTGCCAAACATGAAGCGCAGCGTCTGAGCCGTGCGGATCGCGGGGCTGGCCAGTGCGTCGCTGCCCTCCATGCCCAGTGTTTTAAAGGCGTTGCCCAGGGTTTCCGCCTGTTGGCTACCGTTGATCGTCAGGCCTTCCACGGGGCCCAGGCAAGGGTTGGTCGAGCGGTCGCAGCGCTCTTCGTGACGCACCAGCACGATCAGGTCACCGTCGCGCCAGAGGGGCAGCACGTGGGACGTCAGCAGGCGATCACTGACGCCCAGGTCGCGTGGCGAGGCGTGCCAGAGCAGGTTGCCGGCGACCAGCAGGCCGACCACGAATAGCCCCAGCCATAGCGGTCGCAGGCGCTTGATAAAGGCCCGGCGTGAGCGCGGTTTGGTCAGGGTAAGGTCAACCACTTCATTCACCATGGGCATTGTTGGCAGTGTCGTGTTAGTTGGTCGCAACGTGTTGGCGAATGCCCGTAGTGGTGCCGGAGGCTGTCACAGGTGGGCTGTCTTTTCGCTGAACATGTTGTGGTTAAAAGTTGTCAGGCGTGGCAACTAACAAGTTGCCGACGAATGACCCATGGCCGGCAATTTAAAGTGCAGTGAGTGGGCAGCCGGTGAAATCAATGTGAAAAATTTGCGTGGCTGGGAGCCGCAACCGTTATTCTCGATTGCCGCCCATCAAACGAGTGTTGCCATGTTGCAGGTGCAAGGAGTGTCTAAAAGCTACGCCACCCCCCAGGGTTCGTTAGCGGTGTTGGCCGGTGTCGATTTGCTCCTGGCCGAGCGCAGCAGCCTGGCGTTGATGGGCGAATCGGGCAGCGGCAAGAGCACCCTGTTACACCTGGTAGCCGGCCTGGATCGGGTGGATGGCGGCAGTATCCAGGTGGGTGAGCAGCGCCTCGATCAGCTCAGCGAGGCGCAACTGGCCCATTGGCGGCGTACGCAAATCGGATTGGTATTCCAGCAGTTCAACCTGATCGGCAGCTTGCGGGTCGAGGACAACCTGGCGTTCCAGGCGCGGCTGGCGGGGCGGTTTGACCCCCAGTGGCAGGCGCAACTGGTGGAACGCCTGGGCCTGGGTGATCTGCTCAAGCGCTACCCGGAACAACTCTCCGGTGGTCAGCAGCAACGGGTCGCGGTGGGGCGGGCATTGGCGTCAAGGCCGGGCCTGTTGTTGGCCGATGAACCCACCGGCAACCTTGACGAAGCCACCAGCGATGAAGTCCTGCAACTGCTGCTCGACTTGCTGCGCGACAGCCCCACCAGCCTGTTGATGGTCACCCACAGCCCGCGCATTGCCGCACGGCTGGACCGGCAGGTGGTGCTGCACCGCGGCCGTGTCGTACCGGCAGGCGCCGCTTGAGATGGCGGTTTTTTATTGGACATTACGCGCGCTGCTCAGCCACTGGCGGCGGCATCCCGTGCAGTTCTTCAGCGTGCTCACCGGCCTGTGGCTGGCCACCGCGCTGTTGATTGGCGTGCAAGCGCTCAACAGCCAGGCGCGCGACAGCTATGCCCGCGCCAGCCAATTGATCGGGGGTGAACCGCAGGCCAGCCTCAGTGCACCTGACGAGGCCGCTTTCCCGCAGGCGGTGTTTGCCCAGCTGCGTCGTGCCGGGTGGCCGGTGTCGCCGGTGGTGCAGGGGCGCGTGCAGCTCAAGGGGCTGGAAGATGTTCGCTTGCAGTTGATGGGCATCGACCCGGTGTCGTTGCCCGGCAGTGGTGCGGTGGCGGGTCAGCGCTTGAGCCAGGCGCAGATGCTGGCGTTTTTCGAGCCGCCGGGGCGCACTTGGATCGCGCCGCAGACCTTGCAGAGCCTAGGGCTGTACGAAGGTCAGCAGCCGACTACCTTGAGCGGTCATACACTGCCGCCGCTGCAAGCCCAACCGGATATGGCGCCCGGCTTGCTGCTCACCGATATTGGTTTTGCCCAACCTGTGCTGGAGATGCCCGAGCGCCTGTCGCGCCTGCTGGTGGACAAGGCTTTTGCCGCCGGCCACCCCACGCCGCCCGCCGGATTGCAACTCAAGCAGGGCGAGGACAACAACCTCGCGCGCCTCACCGAAAGCTTTCACCTGAACCTCGATGCGCTGGGCTTCCTGTCGTTTGTGGTGGGGCTGTTTATTGTGCACGCCGCCATCGGCCTGGCCCTGGAGCAGCGGCGCGGGCTGTTGCGTACCTTGCGTGCCTGCGGGGTCAGCGTGCGGATGTTGATCGTCAGCCTGAGCGTCGAACTCGGCGTGTTGTCATTGTTGGGTGGCGTGCTTGGTGTGACGTGCGGCTACCTGCTGGCCAGTCTGCTGCTGCCGGATGTGGCGGCCAGCCTGCGCGGCTTGTATGGCGCCGAGGTGGCGGGGCAGTTAAACCTGAGCCCGTGGTGGTGGGGCGCGGGGTTGGGCTTGAGTTTGTTCGGCGCTTTGCTCGCTGGCGCCAGCAGCTTATGGCGGGCGGCGCGCCTGCCATTGCTGGCGCTGGCCAACGCCCAGGCCTGGCATGAGGCGCATGGACGCTGGTTGCGCCGTCAAGGTTGGGTGGCCAGTGCTGCGCTGCTGATCGCGGTGCTGGCGCTGTGGGTGGGCAATAGCCTGGCCGCCGGCTTTGTGCTGATGGCCACCTTGTTGCTTGGCGCTGCCCTCGGTTTGCCGGTGGTGCTCAATGGCCTGCTCAAGGCCGTGTTGGGGCGCAGCCGTTCGGTGCTCGGCCAATGGTTTTTGGCGGACTGCCGCCAACAGTTGCCGGCTTTGAGTCTTGCGCTGATGGCATTGCTATTGGCCCTGGCCGCGAATATTGGCGCGGGTTCCATGACCTCGGGGTTTCGTCACACATTCAATAACTGGCTGGAGCAGCGTCTCACCGCCGAGCTGTACCTCAACCCGCAAAACCCGACGCAGGCGCAGCAGCTCAGTCACTGGCTGGCGCAACACCCGTTGGTACAAACGGTGTTGCCCACCTGGCAGGTCGCGGTGCAATTGCAGGGCTGGCCGGCGGACTTGTTTGGCGTGGTCGACGACCCGACCTATCGCCAGCACTGGCCGTTGCTTGAGGCGACGGATGCTCCGTGGGACCAGTTGCAGCGAGGCGATACCTTGATGCTCAGCGAGCAATTGGCGCGCAGGCTCGGTGTGCAGCTCGGTGATAGCGTGAGCATCCCCACGCCACACGGCGTATGGGCGCCCAAACTGGTGGGGATCTACGCCGATTACGGCAACCCCAAGGGCCACGTGTTGGTCAATGCCCAGCACCTGTTGGCCCACTGGCCGACGCTGTCACCGGCGCGTTTCAACCTGCGGGTTTCACCGTCGGACGTGGCGCCGCTGGTGCGTGAGGTGCAACGCGCCTTTGCCCTGGAAGACAGTCGCATCATCGATCAACAGCAACTCAAGGGTTGGTCGAGCCAAGTGTTCGAACGCACCTTCGCCGCCACGGCCGCGCTGAACAGCCTGACGTTGGGCGTGGCCGGTGTCGCGCTGTTTATCAGCCTGTTGACCCAGAGCCAGAGCCGCCTTGGCCAACTTGCACCGCTGTGGGCATTGGGTGTCACGCGTCGGCAACTTATGCTGCTCAACCTCGGCCAGACCTGGCTGTTGGCGGTGCTCACGCTGGTGCTGGCTGTGCCGCTCGGCCTGCTGTTGGCGTGGTGCCTGGACGCCGTGATCAATGTGCAGGCCTTTGGTTGGCGCTTGCCGTTGCAGGTGTTCCCGTGGCAGCTGGCTCAATTGCTCGGGTTGGCGATGCTTGCGACCTTGCTGGCCTCGGCCTGGCCGTTGTGGCAGTTGTACCGCAGCCGCCCGGCGGATTTGTTGAGGACGTTTGCCAATGAAGATTAAGTGCCTGTTGTGGGCGTTTTTAGTGTTATTGGGCGCTTGCGACAAAGTCCCAGAGCCGCAGGAAAGCTTTGCCGGGCTTGGCAGTGACGCGGCAGATTTCGCCCAAGTGGTGCCCGGCAAAGTCTTCAGCTTCCCCGAAGACCATGGTTCCCACGCCGGCTTTCGCATTGAATGGTGGTACGTCACCGCGAACCTCAAGGATGAACAAGGCAATGTGTTCGGCGTGCAATGGACGTTGTTTCGCAACGCCCTCAAGGCCGGGCCGACGCAAGCGGGCTGGCACGACTCGACCATTTGGCTTGGGCACGCCGCTGTCACTTCCGCCACCCACCACTACGCCGCCGAGCGCTACGCCCGAGGTGGCGTCGGCCAGGCCGGCGTCCAGGCGGTGCCGTTCAACGCCTGGATTGACGATTGGAGTTTCGCCACCCGCCCCGGTGCCGCGAGCGCGTTGGCGGACATGCAGCTCAAGGCCAACGGCGCGCAATTCGCCTATGACGTGCACCTCACTTCCAGTCGCCCATTGGTGCTGCAGGGCGACGGCGGCTACAGCCGCAAATCCGACCAGGGCCAAGCGTCGTACTACTACAGCCAGCCGTTTTTCAACGCCAAGGGCAGCGTCAGCATCGACGGCAGGACCTATCAAGTCACCGGCGCCGCTTGGCTCGACCGCGAGTGGAGCAGCCAACCGCTGACCGCCAGCCAGACCGGCTGGGACTGGTTCTCGCTGCACCTGGACCGTGGCGAGCAGTTGATGCTGTTTCGTGTGCGACAAACCGACGGTGCGTCGTATATGACCGGCACTTGGATTGATCACGAAGGGCGTACGCAAACCCTGCACAACGCGGATATCCAGCTGACACCGCTGGAAACCACCCACATTGACGGCCGCAACATTCCTACACGCTGGTCGCTGAAAATTCCTGGCAAACAGCTGGATATCACCCCCCAGGCCGTCAACCCCAAAGCCTGGATGAACCTGAGTATTCCGTACTGGGAAGGGCCGGTGCAGTTTGACGGTGGGGTAGGTTATCTGGAGATGACCGGATATTAGCGTGGTTTTTGTAGGCTCTATTTCTTCGCTGTGTAGGTAACTTCCCAAATGTGAATCGGCCCCCCTGGACTTGTGTTCGGGGCGTGGGCGCTTGCTTATATTTCGACGCCATCTCTATTGCATCCTGGATGTAGGGCATGGCGCAGAGCTATATCAACGACCGCGCGACGGACTACCAGAGCTTGAAAATCCGCTTGATGGGCGGCGCCCTGAGCCGCCAGCGTTCCGACCATTTTGATGTGTTGAACCGGCATTTGCGCACTGGCTTTGTGGCTCAGGGCCAACTGGTGATTATTCCCGACAGCCACAGCGTGAGTTGTTCGGTCGAGGAAGCCTGGCTGATGCGCCATGCCGAAGAAGTCCGCCGAAATCTGGAGCTGAATGCCGCGGCCGGCACGGCGATGCTCGACAACTATGACTTGCTGCAGAGCTTCCTGGCGAATGGCTCGATGGGTATCGGCAGCGCGACATCGGCGTGGGCGCGGCACTTGAATGAAGTGGCGCAAACGCTGGAAGAAATCGAGCGGCTGCATCAGCGGTTGAAAGACGGTCGTTTGGACAGGGCGATGTTTATCCAGCAGCGCCAGGCGTTGTTTCGACGCTTGGATGTACAGCTGCAGGGTGCGGCGCGGTTTGGTACGGGATTGCGGGGCAATGAGTCGTTGAAAAAGGTATTGGGGATTTCGACCAAGAGTTATCTGCACAAGGGTGAGATCGCGGGGTATGCGCAGCGGATCCGGGAGATGACGCAGATGTCGAAGTGGTTGGGTAAAGGGACTTATGTGGGGTTGGTGTTGGATACGGGGGCGGCGGGGTTGGAGATCAAGGAGGCGTGTGTGACGGGGAGGGAGGCGCAGTGTCGGAGGGCGAAGTATGTGGAGACGGGTAAGTTTACGGGTGGGGTTTTGGGGGCAGCGGGGGTTGGGGCGTTGGGTGCTGATCTAACTCGTCGTGCATGCAACATTTTTTTAGGTGTCGCGACTAGAGGAAGCGGTGCTCTGAACTGTGCAATTGTTGGGGGCGCTGCTGGAGGGTATGCAGGAGGCAATCTAGGGGGAGCAGGTGGTGCGTTCTTGGGCGGCAAGGTCATAGAGATAGATGGCGATTTGATCTTTCAACCAGAGGGAGCTTAACGATGTCTTGGTTTTTCATCTACACCATCGTGATGGTGATTGGGACGTTCGTTGTTGTGGGACTGATGTGTTATGCCACGCGTGCAAAACTCGACGAGCTGGAAAGTTACTTCAGTGAAAATGTAGAGGTGCTCAAACTTCAGCAACGCTGGAGAAACCGGCGGCTCGCTAGATTTAATCGTATGTGCGTCATGATCAGTATCCTGACAATGCCAAAACGCCACGTGAAAGACGGTTTTGTGACTGAGGCAGAGTTGGCCGCTATACCTTTAGCACTCAAGCGCTGGGCTGTATGGCTGTATCGTCTCGCGATATTTTTGGCCGCCTACTGGGGTCTTTGGAGTACTTGGCTCTAAGAGCGTGTCCTTTTTTACACATTTCCCTGAAAAATATACTGTACATACATCCAGTAATATCATAGATTCCATCCCAGGTGACCGGATGTCACCTGAGCTTCACTTTTTAACTATGGATGGATAAAAAATGAAATCGAAAAAAGCCTTTATGCTGGGCGCGGCCATGGCGGCCTCCTGCTTCGTTTCGGCCTTTGCCCAGGCCGAGCAATACCCTCACCTGGCTGCGCAAGCCGTTAAACCTGACATCAAGCAAAGCCTGAAAGCCGCTGGCAAAGTCCCGGCCACCAAGGCTTCGGCGGCGCTGAAAAAGCAACTGAACGCAGGCGCCCAACTGAAAAAGCCGATGTTCGCCGCGAAGGCCAAGGCCGACTCGGTGGTGGAAGACCACAGCGCACCTGCCCCGGTAACCCAGGTCAAGAAAGCCGGCGCTCAGCCAGCCACCGCCGTGCAAGCGGCGCTGGTCCAAGGCTGTGAAACCACGCTGGACGTGAATGAGTTGTACGCGGTCAATGGTGTGCAAACCGGTGACCTGCTGTGCTACCACTTCAACCTGCCGCAGACGGCCCGGATCAATGCGCTGCTGGTCGGCCAGACGGCCGGTACCGACATGTCCTTGACCCTGTTCCAGGACGATGGCCAAGGCAATCCGATCCCGCTGGGCACTTCCAATAACCCCGGTACCGGTGACGAAAGCCTCAGCGGCGTATTGCCGGCGGGTGACTACTACTGGTTCATGGAAGCCAATGCGGCTGTCTCGGGTTCGAGCTTCCAGTTCGGTGTGGCTGTCAATGCCAATATCGATGCCTTCGAACCGAATGACACGCCGGACACTGCCTTTCAACTGCCGGACACCCTGAACTACATCAGCGGCAACGCCGACAGCCTCGATGATGTCGATTACTTCGACTTCACCGCCGTGCGTGGCCAGAGCGTGGGCATTGCCCTGTCGGCCGATGCCGCCAGCGGCAGCACCCGTGGCAAATGGATCCTTGAGCGCTTCGATGGCAGCCAGTGGGTCACCGTAGGTGCCAATATCGTCTCGACGTCGATCCCGAGTCCGGGTGTGGGCGGTGTGGTCAAGGTGCGGGTGCGCCCGAACCCGCACCCGAACGAGCCGTGGAGCGCGACGGGTAAATACACCCTGTCCTTTGGTTCCAACCCACGTGTCGACAACCCGGATATGAAAGGTGAGGCCAACGTGTTGCGCATCCCGTATTCCGCGTCTGATGTGGGCTACGGCTACATGACCACCCAGGCTTATCGAAACCTGACCTGGAAAATGAACCTGTCCGACAGCACCGGCGCGCCACTGGTGGGGCTGCACCCGATTGTTTATCTCGACCAGCACATCAACCCGGACACCGGCAATATCGTCTACAAGGCGTATTCGGCGGCGACCGACAGCTCCGGCCAAGCCGGTGGCACGATCAACGTGGGCACGTGCGCCGGTGACTTCCAGACCACCTTTGTCGATTACTCCCAGGGCTACAACAACACCTGGCGTACCGACTTCAACTACGGCGTGTGGCGCATGGAGGTGCTGGAATACCCAGGCATTGGCGTCGGCGGTGAAAACACCGAGTTCGTCAGCTTTGGTCACCTGTGCAAGCAAACCTTGCTCAGCAGCACCAAGAGCTAAACGCGTGTAGCCGCAAGCAATGAGGGCATACAGGCCGAGCGCCTGTGTGCCCTTTTTGCGTCAGGGCGCCAACGCCAGCGCCAACGGCACGCGCGCCATGCTCGTGCTTTTCAACGAACCCAGGTACAACCAGTTGCCATACTCCCGAGCGGTAGTGATGGGCGAGTAATTCCCTGCGCTGCCGTCCTGCAAATTGGCGATGACCTTGCCCTCGGTATCCAGCCCGAGCACAAAGGCTTTGCGCTCGATCGGCTTGGGCACCACCATCAGCGCGCGCACCATCACCTTGCGCAGTAGCGGGTAGCCGGCAAAGCTGTCCAGCAGTGGATTGCGCGGCGAGTACAGCGCCACCCAGAAACGGTCCCTGCCGTTGAAGCTGAGGTTGTCCGGCAGGCCGGGCAGGTTGTCGATGAACAGATCATGGGTGCCGGCTCGTTCGCCTTTGAGCCAATAACGGCTGATGCGATAGGCGCCGGTCTCATTCACCAGCACATAGTTTTCATTCGGACCCAACGCCACGCCGTTGGCGAATTGCAGCTGGTCCAGCAACACATCGGTGTTGCCGTTGCTGAAGTCATAGCGCAGCAGCCGACCATCGCCGCCATGCTCGATCACCGCTTCACCGTCCTGCCCATAACCCCAGCGACTGGATGCATCGCTGAAGTACGCATAACGTCCGCTGGCGTCCACGATGACGTCATCGGTGAAGCCAAGCGGCAGGTCATTGGCGCCATTGCTGAGGATGGTGAGTTGGCGCTGGGCATCCAGTGCAAGCAGCCCCTTGATCCCATCGGCAATGATCAAGCGGCCATCCGGGTGTAGCGCCATGCCCAGGGGGCGACCGCCGGTATTGGCCAGCACTTCCAGGCTGCGGCTGTCGGGCGAGGTGCGGATGATGCGTCCGTCATGCAGGCCACTGATCAGAAATCCCTGGGCATCCAGCAGCAAGGCCTCGGGCCCGGCGATGTCCTGGGCGCCGATTTTCTGCACACCTTTGAGACGCTGGTTTTCGGCGTAGGGGCCGTCTTTCATCGAGGGCGCCTTGGGCGGCGTCCAATTCACCGGTTGCACCTTGGTTGGCATTAATAGCAGAAAGGCGATCACTGCCAGAAACAGCACAAACAGCAGATGGCGCAGTTTTGTTGGGCGGGTACTCATGTGGATTCCTGGTTGTTGTGGGGAGGCGGTTCCCAGTGCAGGGTGCCGAACAGGTAGTCCATCAGGGGAAGCACGATATTGAAATTACGCCCCTGCATCAGCTCACGGCGGTGATGCAGGGCGTGCAGCCGGTGCATCTGGCGGATCCACGGCAGGCGCGCCAGCGGGTGATTGGCGGGCAAGTGCTCGCAGGCGTGAAACACTTCGTAAAGTAAATACCCAAGGATCATGCACCCGGCGAACAGCCCGGCGACGTTGGGGCTCAGTTGCTGAAGCAGCCACCAGGCGGGCAAGGTGATTACCAGGCTGTGCAACACGATCAGCCAGGCCGGGAACAGGATAACGCGCCAGTCCCTCGGGCTGTCGAAAGTCATGTGGCCGGGGGTGAAGAAGCTGTGGTGATCGCCGGTGTGGCGCGCGTAGAACAAACGAGTCAAGGCATGTTTATGGTGGCCGAGGTGGCGGTGCACCAGGTAGATGCAGAGGTTGAAGAACACCAGCGTCAAAGGCACTGTCAGCCATTGCAATGTGGATATGTGGGCGGTGGATGACCACGCAAGGGCGATGCAGGCAACGCCGTAGCCGAACACGAAACTGGCGTGAAGCCAGGGGTTGTAGTGGGGCGCGACGTTAGCGCGGTAGCGGACGCGAAAGGTCTCGGTGGGGTGGCGCATGGCGGGCAGCTCGGTATTTTTATTGTTGGTGGATGAGCTTAGTTGCTACTCGAATTTGTGCGAGTTTTTGCGTAGCACATAACTCTAATGTGGGGGCGACCGACCAGCGGCCCCTTGCGCCTGCCTAATTTCCTTGCTAGTTTCTCGCAAAATGTTAACGATAACATTTGCTCTAAAAATAAAAACAAAACAGAGAACCATGCCATGAAAATGCTTCCGAAAACCCTGTGTTTATTGGCTGTAAGCATCACCCTCGGCACCGCTTCCCCGGCGTTTGCCGACACTGGCAATCCGATCCGCATTGGCGCGTCCTTCCAGGAAATCAACAACCCCTATTTCGTCACCATGAAAAACGCCCTGGAAGAAGCCGGGGCGACCATCGGCGCGAAGTTGATCATCACCGACGCCCGCCATGACGTGTCCAAGCAGGTCAGTGACGTCGAAGACATGCTGCAAAAAGGCATCGATATCCTGCTGATCAACCCCACCGATTCGGTGGGCGTGCAGTCGGCCGTCAAATCCGCCCACGCCGCTGGTGTGGTGGTGGTCGCGGTAGACGCCCAGGCGGATGGCCCGCTCGATTCCTTCGTCGGTTCGAAAAACTTCGACGCCGGCTTCCAGGCCTGTGAATACCTGGCCAAGAACATCGGCAACAAAGGCAATATCGCCATCCTCGATGGCATCGCCGTGGTGCCGATCCTGGAGCGTGTGCGCGGTTGCAAAGAGGCCGTTGCGAAGCACCCGGACATCAAGATTGTCAGCATCCAGAACGGCAAGCAGGAGCGTGACCAGGCGCTGACCGTCACCGAGAATATGCTGCAGGCCCAGCCCACCCTCAAGGGCATTTTCAGCGTGAATGACAACGGCTCCCTCGGCGCTCTGTCGGCCATCGAAGCCAGTGGCCTGGACGTGAAGCTGGTCAGCGTCGACGGCGCGCCGGAAGCGATCAAGGCGATCCAGAAACCCGGCAGCAAATTCATCGCCACCTCGGCCCAATACCCCCGCGACCAGATCCGCCTCGCCCTGGGCATTGCCCTGGCGAAGAAGTGGGGCTCGCAAGTGCCGGCCTCCATTCCAGTGGACATCACCTTGATCGACCAGGCCAAAGCCAAGGATTTCAGCTGGTAAATCGTCCAGGCCCCATGTCATCCGTGGGGCTTAAGGTTTCCTTCTGAATACGAGGTCGGCGGTATGAGCAGTCTTCTGAAGCTGGAAAACATCTGTAAGCGGTACCCGGGCGTACAGGCCCTCAAGTCCATCAACCTGCAAGTCGAGCGCGGTGAGATTCATGCCTTGCTCGGCGAAAATGGCGCGGGCAAATCGACGCTGATGAAGATTCTCGGCGGCGTCGAGCATCAAGACGAAGGCCAGATCCTGATCGACGGCCAGGCGCAGCAATTCGCGACCTATCGCGATGCCATTGCTGCGGGTATCGGCATCGTGTTCCAGGAATTCAGCCTGATTCCTTACCTCACGGCGGTGGAAAACATCTTCCTCGGCCATGAGCTGAGCAACCGCTTCGGCCTGTTGCGCAAGCGCCAGATGGTCGAGGCCAGCGAGGCCTTGTTCAAGCGCCTGGGCGTGAGGATCGACCTGCAATGCGCGGTTAAGCACCTGAGCGTGGCCGAGCAGCAGTTTGTCGAAATCGCCAAGGCCCTGGCCCTGGATGCGCGCCTGCTGGTGCTCGACGAACCCACGGCCACGCTTACGCCCAGCGAAGCGGAGCTGCTGTTCGAGATCATGCGCGAACTCAAGCGCCAGGGCGTGGCGGTGATTTTTATCTCGCATCACTTGGAAGAGATTTTCCAGGTGTGCGACCGCATCAGCGTGCTGCGTGACGGCGGCAATGTCGGCGTCACCGATGTGGCCGACAGTGACATCGACCGTTTGGTCGAAATGATGGTAGGTCGTCGCCTGGAATGCAGTTTTCCGCCCAAACCGACCAGCGCACGCGGCTCGCTGTTGCTGGAGGTCAAGGACATCCAATTGGTGCGCAATGGCCCCCACAACAGCTTCCAATTGCACAAGGGCGAAATTCTCGGCTTTGCCGGCTTGGTCGGCTCCGGCCGTACCGAACTGGCGCTGGGCATGATGGGCGCGCTGCCGGCAGTGAGCAAAGAGGTGTGGCTGCACGGTGAAAAAATCACCCTCGATGACCCGGCCCACGCGCTGGCCCACGGCATCGGCCTGCTCCCGGAAAGCCGCAAGAGCGAAGGGCTGATCACTGATTTCAGCATTCGCGAAAACATCTCGCTGAACAACCTGCCCAAATACCAGAACGCCTCCGGCCTGATCGACAAAAGCCGCGAATGTGCGAGCGTCGAAGGCCTGATGAAACAGCTGTCGATCAAAGCCCCGAGCAGCGAAAGCCGGGTGTTCAACCTCAGTGGCGGCAACCAGCAGAAAGTCGTGATCGCCCGCTGGATCAATCACCACTGCAACGTGCTGGTGTTCGACGAACCCACCCGTGGCATCGACGTGGGGGCCAAGGCGCAGATCTACGCGCTGATGCGCAGCCTCACCGAGCAGGGCTACGCAATCATCATGATTTCCTCCGAATTACCGGAAGTCATTGGCATGTGCGACCGCGTCGCGGTGTTCCACAAGGGCGCCATCGTCAAGGTACTCGAAGCGTCTGCCGTCAATCCTCAAGAGGTCATGCGCCATGCAACAGGGGGCTCAAGTGAATACGTCCATTAGCAGCGGCGACAGCAGCCGGCTGCGCCTGAACCTGGCGAGGCTAGTGCGTTCGCCGGCGTTTTATCCGTTTGTGGGGCTGGTGGTGGTGACCCTGGTGATGATCCTCGCCAGCGACACGTTCCTCACCGCCAGCAACCTGTCGAACATCGCCCGCCAGGTGTCGATCAACGCGATTATCGCGGTGGGCATGACCTGCGTGATTCTCACTGGCGGCATCGATTTGTCGGTGGGGCCGGTGATGGCCTTGTCCGGCACGCTTACCGCCGGGTTGATGGTCGCGGGGCTGCCGCCAGGGTTGGCGATTGGCGCGGGCATGTTGATCGGTGTGGCCTTCGGCATCGGCAACGGTCTGTTCGTGGCCTACCTGCACATGCCGCCGATCATCGTCACCCTGGCGACCATGGGCATCGCCCGTGGCCTGGGCCTGATGTACACCGACGGTTACCCGATTTCCGGTTTGCCGGAGTGGTTCGGCTTCTTCGGCCGCCAGAGGCTGTTCGGCATTGAAGTGCCGATCCTGATCATGCTGATCACCTACGCCGCCGCCTATGTGCTGCTGCAACACACGCGCATCGGCCGCTACATCTACGCCATCGGCGGCAATGAAGAAGCGGTGCGTTTGTCCGGCGTGCGCGCCGCGCGCTTCAAGTTGCTGGTGTACGGCATCAGCGGCCTCACGGCGGCGATTGCCGGGCTGGTGCTGACCTCACGCTTGATGAGCGGCCAGCCGAATGCCGGCGTGTCGTTCGAGCTCGATGCGATCGCTGCCGTGGTCCTTGGCGGCGCGTCGATTGCCGGTGGGCGTGGGGTCATCGTCGGCACGTTGCTCGGCGCCCTGCTGCTCGGCGTATTGAACAACGGTCTGAACATGCTTGGCGTTTCGCCCTACGTCCAAAGCGTGATCAAGGGCGGGATCATTCTGCTGGCGATTTTTATCAGCCGTCAGCGCCATAAATAAACTCCTAACAAGAACGGGATCAGACACCATGGATAAGCACACCGAAATGCAAGCCGTCGTCTGCCACGGCCCCAAAGACTACCGCCTGGAACGCATCGGCAAACCTCAGGCACGTGCCAATGAACTGGTGATCCGCATCGCCGCCTGTGGCATCTGCGCCAGTGACTGCAAGTGCCACTCGGGCGCGGCAATGTTCTGGGGGGGTGACAACCCGTGGGTCAAGGCGCCGGTCGTGCCGGGGCACGAGTTTTTTGGCTATGTGGTGGAAGTCGGCGAGGGCGGCGAAGAGCACTTCGACGTCGCGGTAGGCGACAAAGTGATTGCCGAGCAGATCGTGCCCTGCGGCAAGTGCCGCTTCTGCAAATCGGGCAAGTATTGGATGTGCGAAGTGCACAACATCTTCGGCTTCCAGCGTGAAGTGGCCGAAGGCGGCATGGCCCAGTACATGCGCATTCCCAAGACCGCCATCGTGCACAAGATCCCTGAATCGGTGTCGCTGGAAGACTCGGCGCTGGTGGAGCCGATGGCCTGCTCGATCCACACCGTCAACCGTGGCGATGTCCAGCTTGACGACGTGGTGGTCATCGCCGGTGCCGGCACCCTCGGCTTGTGCATGGTCCAGGTCGCCGCGTTGAAAACCCCGAAAAAACTGGTGGTGATCGACATGGTCGACGAGCGTCTGGAACTGGCAAAAAAATTCGGCGCTGATGTGGTGATCAACCCGTCCCGCGACAACGCTCGCGAGATCATCAACGGCCTCACCGACAACTATGGTTGCGACGTGTACATCGAAACCACTGGCGTACCGGCCGGCGTCACCCAGGGCCTGGACTTGATCCGCAAGCTCGGGCGCTTTGTCGAGTTCAGCGTGTTTGGCGCCGAGACTACGGTCGACTGGTCGATCATCGGCGACCGCAAGGAGCTGGACGTGCGCGGTGCCCACCTCGGGCCTTACTGCTACCCGATTGCCATCGACCTGTTCGAACGTGGCCTGGTCACCTCCAAGGGCATCGTCACCCACGATTTCCCCTTGGATGACTACGCCGAAGCGTTTGAGCTGGCCAACTCGACCAAGTCAATCAAGGTGCTCTTGAAGCCGGTGGCCTGAGCATGAACTACGTGATGGGTGTCGACATAGGAACCCAGAGCACCAAGGCGCTGCTGGTGGATGGTCAAGGCACGATCATCGCCCAGCACAGCCAGGGGTATCGCGTGGATACCCCGAAAGTGCGCTGGGCCGAACAATGGCCGCAGGTCTGGCTGGACGCCGTCGAAGCCTGTGTCGCGCAGTGCATGGGCAAGGCCGGCGTGGCGGCGCAGCAGGTCAAGGCGCTGTGCATCAGCAGCCTGTATGGCGGTTCGGGAATTGCGGTGGATGCACAGATCACACCGCTGCACCCGTGCCTGATCTGGATGGACCGCCGCGCCGGCGAGCAGGTGGCCTGGGTGCGCGAGCAGGTGGACCTGGAACGCTTGTTCGAGGTCACCGGCAACTCGGTGGACAGCTACTACGGTTTCACCAAGATGCTCTGGCTCAAGCAGCACCAGCCTGAGGTGTGGGCGAACACCCGCTACTTGCTGCCGCCCAACAGCTATATCAACTTGTGCCTCACGGGTGAGTTGGCGGTGGACCATAGCAGCGCCGGCAATATCGGTGGTGTCTACGATGTGGCCGCGCGCGGCTGGTCCGGCGAGATGCTCGATGCACTGGGCATACCGCAGGCGATGATGCCTGAACGCTTGGTGTATTCCGGTGAAGTGGTCGGTGGCTTGTTGCAAGACTGGGCATTGCGCCTGGGCCTGCAGGCCGGTACACCGATCCTGGCCGGTGGCGTCGATGCGGCCATGGCCACCTTGGCAGCGGGCGTGACTCAGCCGGGCAATCACGTGGCGATGATCGGCACCAGCATGTGCTGGGGTTACCTGAACCAGCAGGTGGATGCACACCACGGCTTGGTGAGCATGCCCCACGTCTACAACGGCCACCGGGACCTGTACATATTCGGCGGTGCGATCACCGCCGGTGCCTCGGTCAGTTGGTTTCGCGAGCAGTTCTGCCAGGCTGAAGAGCAACAGGCCAAGGCCACCGGCCAGGACAGTCTGGCGCTGCTGGAACAGAGCGCGATGAGCATTCCGGCGGGCAGTGAGGGCCTGCTGTTCCTGCCTTACCTGATGGGCGAGCGCAGCCCGGTGTGGGATGACCGCGCAAGTGGCAGTTTTGTCGGCTTGAACCTGTATCACAGCCGCATTCACCTGTACCGCGCGGTGCTGGAGGGGGTGAGTTTTGCCCTGCGGCATAACATCGAAGCGGGCACTCGCGGGGCGCATTCCCTGGACCCGCGTTTGATCGTGGTGGGTGGCGCGAGCCATTCGGATTTGTGGATGCAGATCATCGCGGATATTACGCAGTACCCGGTGTACACCATCGTTCAGGAGGTCGAAGCGGCGCTGGGTGCGGCGTTGTTGGCGGCGCATACGGTGGGGTTGGTGAGTGACGGGGAGATGGATAAAGGGTGGGTGCAGTTGGCGCTGCGGGCGGAGCCACAGCGGGAAAATATCGCAACCTACGACCAAGCGTTTGCCGAGTATTTGAAGCTGTATCCCGCCCTGAAACCGATCATGCACACCCTGCAAACCAACTGATTCAACACAGCCCAAAAATGTGGGAGCGAGCAAGTCGAACCGTCGCACCCACAGGGGATCTCCATTGTTCTTGAGATTGTGATCTATGAACGCAGCCTTCGACTTCACCCACCACCGTATCCTCGTCACCGGCGCCAGCAGTGGCATCGGCCGCGAGATCGCCCTGCAGTTGATCGCCAGCGGCGCCGACGTCTTTGCCCTCGGCCGCGACGCCCAAGCCCTGGCCCAACTCGGCTGCCACACCCTCTGCCTGGACATCGCCGACAGCACCGCCCTCGACAAAGCCCTGCAAGACCTGCCGCCGCTGCACGGCCTGGTCAACTGTGCCGGCATCTCGCGCCTGGAACCCGCTGCCATGATCAGCGCCGACGCGTTCGACCAAGTGATGAACGTCAACGCCCGCGCCGCCGCGCAAGTCGCCAGCCGCGTGGCCGCCAAAATGATCAAGGCACACATCGCCGGTAGCATCGTCAACGTCTCCAGCCAGGCCTCGCTGGTGGCCCTGGACGATCACCTCGGCTACTGCGCGTCCAAGGCCGCGCTGGACGCGATCACCCGTGTGCAATGCGCCGAGTGGGGCCGTTTTGGGATTCGCGTCAACAGCGTCAATCCTACGGTCACGCTCACACCGATGGCGACCATGGCCTGGTCCGAGCCGGCCAAGCGTGATCCTGCGCTGGCGGCTATTCCCTTGGGACGCTTCGCTGAAACCGTGGAAGTTGCGCTGCCGGTGCTGTTCCTGCTGAGCCGCGCCGCCAGCATGATCAGCGGTGTCAGCCTGCCCATCGACGGCGGCTATACCAGCCGCTAGCCGTTTTCCAACTGGCCGGCTATCACCACCTTGTCCCGTGGTTTGAACGGGTCTTCGAGGTGGTCAAGCAACAGGCGTACCGCGCTGCTGCCGGCCAAGGACGCGTCGTGGGCCACGCAGGCGATGGGCACGCCGAAGATATCGGCGAAGGGCAGGCGGTCGATGCCGCAAATGGTCAGGCTGTCGTGGGGGATGTTGTGCATGCGCAACGCGCGCAGGGCACCGAGGGTGATCAACTGGTTGAAGCCCATGATCGCATCCGGCGCCGAGTGTTCGGCCAGGTAGTCGAGGGTGTGCAGGTACGACGGCATCAGCGTGTAGTCGCCGGCCTGCACTTCGACCTGCACCTGGGGATGTTCGGCCAGCACTTCGTGCAGGCCCTTGAGGCGTTCGACGGTGATGCGTGAGTGTTCGGGCCCCGTCAGCACCAGCAGGCGCTTGAGGTCGGGCGTCTGGCGCAGCAGGTAGTGCGCGGCCTGGATGCCGCTGTGGTAGTTGTCCAGCACCACGCGGCTGAACGGGCTGTCGTGGATCGTGCGATCGAGCAGCACCACCGGGGTCTTGCCGTTGCCCAGGCGTTCAAGGTAGTCGGGTTGGTAGCTCGGCTCGTCCGAGACCGGCGACAGGATGATCCCCGCCACGCGGTAGCCCAACAGGGTGTCCACGGCTTTGCTTTCCAGTTCTTCCAGCTCGTCGGTGTCCACCAGCATGATGGTGTAGCCGTGCTGCTTGGCCTCGCGGGAAATCGCCTTGATCATTTCGCTGTAGAACGGGTTGTCCACTGAGGCGGTGATCACGCCGATGATCAGGCTTTCACTGCGCTTGAGCCCGCGCGCGAAGGCGTTGGGCACATAGTCCAGCTCCCGCGCTACTTCGAGGATGCGCGCCAGGGTGGCCGGCTTGACCAAGTCAGGTTTGCTCAGCGCGCGGGACACCGTGATGGTGGTCATGCCCACGCGTTTGGCGATGTCGCTGATGGTGACGGACTTTTTCTTGTTCATCGGCAAGGCTGCAAAAGGAAACCCCCGCAGGCTAGCATGCGCGCGGAGTCAGGGTGATTCAAATCAAGGGGTCCCAGCGCTGCGACCAGTCACTTTCGGCCTTGACCACTTCGCGCAGCAACCCCAGCGCCTGTTGCAACACCGCCGAATCTCGCGCCCTTGAATACACCAGGTAAGTGGGAAAGCTGAACTCCGGCGCCTTCGGCACGCGCTGCATCACGCCGCTGTCGAGGTAGCTTTGCACCACGCGGGTACGGAAATAGCCGGCGCCACCGTTCTCCAGGATGTACTGCAACGCGAGTGGCCCGAGGTTGAAACTCAGCGCGGCGCGGGCCTTGTCGGGCAGAGCGGCGTCATGCTGCTGGCGAAAGCCTGGGCCCCAGTCGATATACACATAGGGGGCTGGATTGCTCACCAGTTGCACCAGGATCAGTTTTTCTTCCAGCACCTGCTCCACCTGCAACCCCGGCCAGTACTGCGGTTGGAACACCAGCGCGGCGTCGAGCACGCCCAGTTCCAACTGGCGCAACAGGTACTCGCCTTCACGGATTTCGGTACGCAGCGCATGGCCGGGGATATGTTGGCGCAGCGCCTGGGCCCAGCCGAGCATCAGCGGGTTGCACAGGCTGACCTCGCCACCGATGTGCAGCACGTTGCGATAGCCATCCGGCAAGGGCAGGTCACGCTTGGCGGCTTCCCAGGTTTGCAGCAATTGGTTGGCGTACACCACGAAGGCTTCGCCATCGGCGGTCAGCCTCGCGCCAGCACGGTTGCGCACGAACAGCGTGCTGCCCAACTGGCTTTCCAGGCTCTTGACCCTTGCGGTGATGGCGGTCTGGGTGACGTGCAGTTTCTCGGCCGCTGCAGCCAGGCTGCCGCAGCGGGTGATTTCGAGGAAAGTGCGTGCCAGTTCGATGTCCATGAAGCCCCCGGGGATGAATGGGGGCATTGTAATGGAATGCGGTCAAAACGGTGCGAGCAAGCCCGCACAGGTTATTGCATTTCAGGCTGGGGTTTTGGGTGTCTGCAAGTGCGGGGTAGGGAATGCTTTGGCATACACCTGGCACACCCGTAAAACCGTTTCATCCGCAAACCGTGCGCCTACCACATGCAAGCCCACCGGCAGCCCATTCGCTGCTAGCCCACACGGCACTGAGGCTGCCGGTTGTTGGGTGAGGTTGAAGGGGTAGGTGAACGGCGTCCACTCTGTCCACTCCTGAAAATCCGAGCCCGGTGGCACGTCGTGCCCGGCGTCGAACGCGGTGATCGGCATCATCGGCGATACCAGCACGTCGTAATGTTCATGAAAGGCCGCCATGCGCGCTACCAGTGCTGCGCGTGCTTCGAGGGCGGCGCTGAAGTCATCCAGGCTCAACCGCTCACCGCGTCGTGCGATGCGCAGCAAACCAGGGTCGAGCAACTGTTTTTGCGCCTCGCTCATGGCGCCGGTCAGGCGTGCGGCGCCGGCTGCCCACAGGGTGCTGAAGACTTCCAGCGGGTCGCTGAAGCCGGGGTCGATTTGCTCGACATGGGCGCCCAGTTGCACCAGCCCTGCCACCGCTTGAGCGACGACCTTGGCCACGTGCGGGTCGACGTCCACGTAACCGAAGTTCGGGCTATAGGCGACGCGCAAACCCTTCAGATCCGTACCCGGCGTCAGCCATGGTGTGGTGCGTGGCGCGCCGATCAAGCCATCCCGTGCATCCGGCTGGGCGATGGTCTGCAGCATCAACACGCTGTCCTCCACGGTACGGGTCATCGGCCCCAGGTGTGAAAGGAGGGTCATGGAACTGGCCGGCCACTGCGGCACATAGCCAAAGGTCGGCTTGATACCAAAGGTGCCGGTAAACGCACAGGGAATCCGAATCGAACCGCCGGCATCGCTGCCTTGGTGCAGCACGCCCAGGTTCAACGCCGCCGCGGCCCCAGCGCCACCGGACGAGCCGCCCGCCGTGGTGCGTGTGTCCCAGGGGTTGCGGGTGATGCCGTAGAGCGGGTTATCGGTGACGCCTTTCCAGCCGAATTCCGGGGTGGTGGTTTTGCCCAGTAGCACCGCGCCGGCCTTGCGCATAAAGGCCGGGAAGGGCGCGTCGACCTCCCACGGCCCGTCGGCGGATGAGGTGCGCGAGCCCTTTCGAGTGGGCATGCCTATCGTCAGCGTGAGGTCTTTGATCGACGCCGGCACACCGTCCAACGCGCCGCAGGGTTGGCCGTCGAGCCAACGTTGTTCCGAAGCGCGCGCCGCGTTCAGCGCGCCTTCCGGGTCCACATGGCAGTAGGCATTCACTACCGGATTGAAACGTTCGATACGCCGCAAAGCGTCTCTGGTGACTTCCACCGGCGACAGGCGCTTGTCGCGAAAATGCTGCAGCAGTTGCACTGCCGTCAATTCGCCGATTTCACTCATGCCACATCCCCCTGAGCCGCCTTGACCATGGCGCGCAGCAATACCGCGCAGCCCGCCGCCAAGTCATCCGGCGCGGCGTTTTCGATTTCGTTATGGCTGATGCCGCCTTCGCACGGCACAAAGATCATCCCGGCGGGGCCCAGTTCGGCGACGAAAATCGCGTCGTGCCCGGCGCCGCTGACGATATCCATATGGCTCAAGCCCAAGACACTCGCCGCGTCGCGCACCGCGTTGACGCAAGCCGGGTTGAAGTCCAGCGGTGGGAAGTCGGCTGTCGGCGTCAGCTCAAAGGTGAGGCCGTGCGTTTTGGCGGTGGCTTCGATCACGCCGCGCACTTCATCGACCATCGCTTGCAGCGTGTCCGCATGCAGATGGCGCAGGTCGATGGTCATGTGCACTTGGCCCGGAATCACATTGCGCGATCCCGGGTGCAGGCTCAGGCAACCGACCGTGCCACAGGCGTGGGGTTGTTGTTGATGGGCGATACGGTTGACCGCGCTGACTACCTCTGCGGCGCCCACCAGGGCATCCTTGCGCAGGTGCATCGGCGTCGGGCCGGCGTGGGCTTCGACGCCGGTGAGGGTGAGGTCGAACCACTTCTGGCCCAGGCAGCCCATGACCACGCCAATCGTCGTGGCCTGGTCTTCCAGCACCGGGCCTTGTTCGATATGGGCTTCGAAATACGCACCCACCGGGTGGCCGACCACCGCGCGCGAACCGGCATAGCCGATGCGTTGCAACTCGGCGCCCACCGACAGGCCTTGGTCGTCGAGCTTATCGAGGGTGTCCTGTAAATCGAATTTACCGGCAAACACACCCGAACCCATCATGCAGGGCGGGAAGCGCGAGCCTTCTTCGTTGGTCCATACCACCACTTCAATCGGCGCATCGGTTTCGATGTTCAAGTCATTGAGGGTGCGGATCACCTCCAACCCGGCCATCACCCCATAGCAACCGTCGAACTTGCCGCCGGTGGGCTGGGTGTCGATATGGCTGCCGGTCATCACCGGGGGCAGGGCAGGATTGCGTCCGGCGCGGCGCGCGAAAATATTGCCGATGGCGTCGACACTGACGCTGCACCCGGCCGCCTCACACCATTGCACAAACAGGTCGCGGGCCTGGCGGTCCAGATCGGTGAGGGCCAGGCGGCACACGCCGCCCTTGGCCGTGGCGCCCAGCTGGGCCAGGTCCATCAAGGATTGCCACAGGCGGTCGCGGTTGATCAGCGGGGCGTTGCTCTTGAGCGGTTGCGCAAAACTATTCATCAGCAGTCTCCGGTCAGGCACTCAGGGCCAAATAGCGGTTTTTGATGGTCGGGTCGGCGCGGAAAGCGGCGGCGCTGCCCTCGTAGACCACGCGGCCTTGTTCGAGCACATAATGGCGGTCGGCGAGCTTGTCGCAGACCATCAGGTTCTGTTCCACCAGCAACACTGGCAGGCCGTCGTCCTTGACCTTGCGCAGGATCTTCACCAGCTCGTCGACGATCACCGGGGCCAGGCCTTCGGTGGGCTCATCAAGGATCAGCAACTTTGGGTCGTTGAGCAGCGCACGGGCGATGGCGAGCATCTGTTGCTCGCCACCAGACAGCGCGTGGCCGGCGTTTTTACGCCGCTCCTTGAGGCGCGGGAACATGCCGTAGACATCTTCGAGCTGCCAGCGGCTGGTCTTGCGTGCGGCGATGCGCAGGTTTTCTTCGACGGTCAGCAGGCGGAAAATTCCGCGGTTCTCAGGTACCAGCGCCAGGCCCTGGCGAGCAATTTCAAAGACCTTCTGGCCCACCAGCGCCTGGCCGTTGAAATGGATCTGGCCCTGACGTGGGCAAATAATCCCGAGGATGCTGCGCAGCGTCGTGGTCTTGCCGGCACCGTTGCGTCCCAGCAGTGTCACCAACTCGCCAGGGTTTACGGTCAGCGACACGCCTTCCAGCACGTGGCTCTTGTCGTAGTAGGAGTGGATATTGTCGACGATCAGCATCAGGCAGCCTCCCCAAGGTAAGCACTGCGCACACGTTCATCAGCCCGCACGAATTCCGGCGTGCCTTCCACCAGGATCTGCCCGTGGCTCATCACTGTGATGCGTTGGCTGATGGACATGACAATGCTCATGTTGTGTTCGATCAACAGCACCGTGTGGTCGCGGCCGAGGTCGCTGATCAGTTGGGTCATGATCGGGATGTCGTCGATGCCCATGCCCGAGGTGGGCTCGTCGAGCATCAACAGTTTGGGTTTGGAGCAGATCGACATGCCCACCTCCAGCACGCGTTGCTGGCCGTGGGACAACTCGCCGGCCAGGGTATCGGCGCGGGCGGTGAGTTGCAGGCGCTCCAGCACTTGATCGGCCATCTCCAGGTGTTCGCGCTTGCTGTCCACGCGGCGCCAGAAATTCAGGGCGCGTGCACCATCGCGGCCTTGGGCGGCCAGGCGCAGGTTTTCGCGCACGCTGAGGTTCTGGAACAGGCTAGTGAGCTGGAACGAGCGCGCCATACCCAGGCCGACACGGGCATGGGCAGGTTTGCGCATCAGGTTCCTGCCGTCGAAATGAATCGCCCCGGCGGTGGCCTGGCGTTCACCGGTGAGGCAGTGGAACAGGCTGGTCTTGCCCGCGCCGTTGGGGCCAATGATGGTGTGGATGGTGCCGGCTTCGACCTTGAGGTTTACGCCATTCACCGCATGGAAGGCACCGTAGGCCAGTTCCAGGTCGTTGGTTTCGAGCAGGATGCTCATAGCCCTTCCTCCTTGGCGACAGCGGCGGCCTTGCGACCGCCTCGCACGCGTTCAAACAGCGACACCAGGCCGCCCCACAAACCACCGCGCATGAAGATCACCACCAGGATCAAAATCAACCCTAACAGCATCAGCCAGCGCGGCCACAGGTCGGAGAGGAAATCCCCCAGCAACACGATGGAACCGGCGCCCAGCAACGAGCCGAACAACGAGCCCGTGCCGCCGACGATGGTCATGATCAGGATGTTCTCGGACATCATCAGGTCGATATTCGACAGCGGCACAAAGTGCAGCAGCATCGCGTACAGCGCCCCGGCAATCCCGGTGACCGCGCCGGACAGTACAAACACCAGGATCTTGAAATGCCGCGTGTCGTAGCCGATGGCCGAGGCACGGGTTTCGTTTTCGCGGATCGCCATCAGCGTGCTGCCGAACGGTGAGGCGATCACCCGGCGTGCGCCGATAAAGATCAGCAGGAACAGCACCGCGACAAAACCGTAGAAGGCGCGGGCGTCGGCCAGCGACAGCAACACGCTGTCACCGAGACGGATTTGCGGGCGTGGCACGCTGAGCAGGCCGTTGTCGCCGCCGGTCCAGTCACTGAGCGTATAGGCGACGAAGTAAGCCATTTGGCTGAACGCCAGGGTCAGCATCACGAAGTAGATGCCGGTGCGGCGGATCGCCAGGGCGCCCACCAACAAGGCCAGGAACCCACCGGCGACGGCGGCGCCAAGCAGCGCCGTGAACAAACCCATTTGCAGGTGGATCATCAGCAACGCCGCACAATACGCGCCGGCACCAAAGAAGATGCCTTGGCCGAAGGACAGTAGCCCGGTGTAACCCAGCAGCAAGTTGCAGGCGAGGGCGGCCATGGCAAAGATCAGAATCTCGGTGGCCAGGGTCGCCGATGGCAGTATCAACGGCAGGCCAATCAGCACTGCCAATACCCACAGCAACATCGCGCGCGATTGCGTCTTGGCAAACGGCAGGGGATTTTTCTCGCTCATGTCAGGCTCTCCCAAACAGGCCGTAAGGACGTACCAGAATCACCACGGCCATTGCGCCGTAGATCATCAGGCTCGCGCCCTGGGGCCAAAGTGTGGTCATCAGGCTTTGCACCACGCCCACCAGCAAACCGCCGACCAGCGCACCGCTGAACGAACCCATGCCGCCGATCACCACGACCACAAACGCCACCCCGAGAATTTCCGGGCCGACGAAGGGCTGGGCGCCGCGCAACGGTGCGAACAGCACACCGGCCATGCCGGCCAGGGCTACGCCAAGGGCGAAGGTCATGGAGAACAGGCGGAAGATATTCGTGCCCAGCAGCGACACGGTCTCGGTGCTTTCACTGCCTGCCCGCACCAGAGCGCCGAAGCGCGTGCGTTCCAACAGCAGCCACAGGCCCAGGCCGACCAGCCCGGAAAACGCGATGAGGAAAAGGCGGTAATATGGGTACACGAAGTCACCCACCACCAGCACGCCGCGCAGCAGTTCTGGCACGGCGACGCTCTTGCCCACCGGGCCCCAGATCATCACGCTGGCTTCCTGGATGATCAACGCGATGCCCAAGGTCACCAGGATCTGGAACATGTGCGGCAAGTGGTAAATCCGTTGAATCAATAATCGCTCGATAGCCCAGGCCAACGCGGCCACCACCAACGGGGCGATGAGCAGCGCCAGCCAGAAGTTGCCGGTGAGGCTTACGGCGGTGTAGCAGATGTAGGCGCCCAGCAAAAAGAACGCGCCGTGGGCGAAGTTGACGAAGTTGAGCAGGCCGAAAATGATCGTGAGACCGACCGCGATCAGGAAGTAGATCATCCCCAAACCGAGGCCGTTGAGTATCTGGAACAGGTAAAGAGAAAGCATGCAGGAACCCTCTGCAGGAGGCCGCTTGCACGGCCCTGCGCTACCAAATTCAGGGGATCAGCCGAGCGTGCAGCCCGTGGCTTCTACCGGCGGGAACGACTGGCCGGCACTGAGCACCTTGGCCAGGTCGTCCTTGTCGGCCATGTCGCCGGTGGCCTTGCCGATCAGCAGGTAGTAATCCTTGATCACCTGGTGGTCGCCGGCGCGGATCGATTCCTTGCCGGTCGGCCCTTCGAAACTCAAGCCCTGCATGGCTTTGGCCACGGTTTTGCCGTCAAAGCTGGCGGTGGAAATGATGGTTTCGAGCATGACCTTGGTGCTGATGTAATCGGCGGCCAGCGGGTAGGTGGGGTTGATGCCGTACTTCGCCTGGGTCAGCTTGACCAGTTCACGGTTGAGCGGGGTGTCGACCTGGTGCCAGTACTGTGCGCCGAGGTACACGCCTTCAAGCACATCGCTGCCCAATTCCTGGAATTGGTCGAGGCCGGCGGACCATACCAGCAGCACTTTCATGCGCTCCTTGATGCCGAAGTTCACCGCCTGACGCAGGGTGTTGGACGACTGGCTGCCGAAGTTGAGCAGCACGAGCACATCGGGCTTGGCGGCGATGGCGTTGGTCAGGTAGCCGGAGAATTCTTGTTCTTGCAGTGAGTGGTAGCTGTTGCCAATGTGTTCCAGGCCGTTTTCCTTGAGCACTGTTTTTGCGCCTTCGAGCAGCGCTTCGCCGAACACGTATTGCGGGGTGATGGTGTACCAGCGCTTGGCGTCCGGCAGCAGCTTGATCAGCGGCACCATGGTTTCACGGATCGCGCCGTAGGTGGGCACCGACCAGCGGAAGGTCGCGAGGTTGCAATCCTTGCCGGTGACTTCATCGGCGCCGACCGGGGTCATGAACACACCGCCGACCTTGTCGACTTCCTTGGCAACCGCCAGTGCCGACGACGACAGCGTGCAGCCTTGGAAGAACCGCGCGCCGTCCTGCTGGATGGCTTCCTGCACCTTGCGCACGGCCTTGCCGGCATTGCCTTCGGTGTCGATGACTTTGTAGTTCAGTGGGCGCCCGAGGAGTTCGGGGTGCTGTTCCACCGCCAGGCGCGAACCCATGTCGGCAAATTTGCCATAGCTGGCAAAGGCGCCAGACATGGACTTGAGGCCGTAAAAGGTAAAGGGCTCGGCGGCGAATGCCGACCGGATACTCAGCGGGAGGCTGAGGGCGGCGGCTGCGGTGAGACTGGCTTTCAACAACGTACGACGCTGCATGGGGTGACTCCCTGGTGTAGTTATTGGCAGGAGTGGCAAGGGCGATACGGTGGAGCAAGGGCCTGTGGGCAGGCCTGTTATTGGATAACGCAGGTGTTGGTTGGAATAGGGTCAAACTGTGGTGTCTTTAGGGGCGGTGATCGAACTCCAGAAGGAAGTGCGGGCTGACTTCACCTTCCAGCGCCGTCATATGGTGTTCCGCATCGCACATATGCTCATGCATCAAACCGCGCACCGCGCTTTCATCCCCGGCACGGAAGGCGACCAGCAACTGCTTGTGATAATCCAGGTTGGCCGCGTCGAACTGCTTGCGCTTGGGCTTGTAGGCCTTTTTCAACACCACCAGGTCGCGCAGCAGGTCGTTGAGGAACTGCGCCATAAAACTCAGCAACGGATTGGGGCAGGCCTTGGCCAGCAGGTTGTGGAACTCCAGTTCCGCCAGGCGTTGCTCGCGCTGGCCGGACTCGCTGTCTTCCGGGGCGCTGCAGAAATCCACGTTGTCTTGCAGGGCCTGGTAGTCGTCTTCGCTCAAGCGCCCAAGCACCGACACCGCGAGTTCCACTTCAATGACTTTGCGCAGTTGGTACACCTGTTCGCCATCCAGGTGCTGGAAGTGCAGGTAGTTGCGCAGCGCGCGGCTGGCTGGCTCAGTGCCGGCCTGGTTCAGGTAAGCACCACCGCTGGGGCCGGTGCGTGTGCTCACCAGGCCTTCCACTTCCAGGGCCTTGAGCGCTTCGCGGGCCGAGCCCTTGGAACACTGGAAGCTTTCCATCAGCTCACGTTCGGTGGGTAGACGGTCGCCGGGCTTCAAGGCGTCGGTGACGATGGAGCGCTTGACCGACTCGACAATCACATCGGACAGCTTCTGGCGTTTGCGTCGGAGTGGGCGACTTAGCATGGGTTCGATTTATCGTATTAATGCGGATAAATAGCACTTAATAGCGATCCGGATGCAGCGTCAACGCCACGTGTCGTTTTCGGTGGCAACAGGTCGCAAACGGGTGGCGGCTCTGCGGTTACCTGAGTCAAGGCAACGCGTGGACGGCGGTGGCTGCTTGCCAAAGACCAGGAAGTCCCCGACCCAGCGGTTGATACAACTGCTGGCGGCGTGCTTGACGGGTTCTTTCAGCCGCAGTTGCTCGACCGGCGGAGCCGCTTCCTCGGCCTGTTGCGCGTTGACCAGCACCATGCGCGCCACGCGCTCGGGAAACAGCGCAGCGTAACGGCTACCCAGGCGGGCGGCGTTATCATTGCCCAGGTAGAGCAGTTGGGCGTCGCCCAGTTGCGTGCGGACGTACTCCATGTCCTGAGCGGCCTGTTCGATGCCGTTGTCGTTGCTGAGGTCGCGGGGGCTGAGTTCGATCACGTCGTAACGGTTGACCAGCGTGCGATAGGCGGGGTTGGCGTAGGCGCCCCAGAGGCTGGTCAGGTGAATGACAAAGGTGCCGCCCTGGTTGTTTGCGGCGGCGTGGCCTGGCTGGGCAAACACCACGCCCTCCCGGTTCAACGGGTCACGGGCGCCGACGCGCGTCAGGTAGAGACGCACGCTGCCTTGCCGGGGCATAGCGTAATTGCGCGGTACGTTCACGATGCCGCATTGGGTGCGTTGCAGCACCTTGGGGTCCAGACGCTTAACGGTGGGCAGGTGACAGTCCAGCAGCCAGTCTATGGTGGTGGGAGGGAGCAGTGGTTGGGCAGGGGCAAGGCTTGCGGTCAGCCAGAGACAGGCGCACGTCAGGTAGTTTGCAACAGTCATCGAGAGGTCCTGGGTGGCCGTGTGATAGCGGCTTTTTTACCAAGGACCTCAGGTTGAAGAATGTAGGGGGAGAAGACGGCTAATGTACGAAATCGGAGTTTTGTTTATCGGATCTGTGCCTGCCAGCCACCGCCCAGTGCCTTGTACAGCGCGATGCTGGCTTGCAGGCGCGACAGCCGCAGTTGCACATTCTGGTCTTGGGCCGCGTACAGCGTGCGCTGGGTTTCCAGCACCGTGAGCAGGTCTTCGGCACCTGCCTGGTAGCGGCTTTCGGCGATCTGGAACGCTGTCCGGGCTTGGTGCAACTCTTCACTTTGCCAGTCGCGTTGCTGGTCGAGGCGGGTGATGCGGCTGAGGGCTTTTTCCACATCGGCAAAGCCATTGATGATCGCGCCGCGATAGGTCTGCAGCAGTTCTTCCTGGCGTGCGCGGGCCTTGTCGCGTTCAGCGCTTAAACGGCCGTTGTTGAAGATCGGGCCGACCAAGCCTGCAGTCAGCGTGTAATAGGGGCTGCGCAACACATCCATGGCCTTGTAGGCGTCGGAACCCAGGGTCGCGCCAAGGGTGACGGCGGGCAGCATGGCCGCGCGGGCCACGGTGACATCAGCCTGTGCCGCCGCCAGTTGCGCCTCGGCCTTGGCGATGTCGGGCCGGCGGCTGAGCAATTGGCTGGGCAGGCCGGCGCCGATGCTCGGCCAGGTCAGTGCCTGAAAGGGCTCGGCGCCCAGGTCCAAGGTCTGCACCGGTTGGCCGAGCAGGGCGGCCAGGGTGATCTGCGATTCTTCGGCCAATTGCTGGATCAGCGGCAGCTGGCGTTGCTGGCTGGCCACCAGGCTTTTTTGCTGGGCCAGTTCCAGGGCCGTGGCGGAGCCGGCGTCATAGCGCGTCTGTACCAGGTCGAGCACGTTGCGCGCATTGGCCAGGTTCAGCTCGGCGATCTGCTGGCGCTGGTGGGCGGCGAGGGTTTGTGCGTAGCGGTCGGCCACGCTGCTGAGCAGGGTCAGTTCCACGGTGGCCTGGTCAAACTCGCTGGCGCGCAGGCTGTGCAGGGCGCTGTCGCGAGCGGCGGCGCGGCCACCCCAGAAGTCCACTTCGTAGCTGGCGGTGAGGTTGGCGCCGAAGTTGTCGACGGCGTCGTCGCTTTGGGACGCATCCAGGTTCGGTCCACCTGAGCCGCGTATGAGTTTCTGGTGACTGGTCTCAAGGTTGAACTTCACCTCGGGCAACAACGGCGCGCCGGCTATCACCGCACTGGCCTGGGCCTGGCGCACACGGGCCGTGGCGGCAGCAACGTCGAAACTGTCACGGCGGGCCTGCTCGACCAGTCGGTTCAACTGCGGGCTGGCGAAGTGTGTCCACCATTGCTGGTTGGTGGCCTGGGCGGCGTCGCGCTCGGCGTATTGCCAGGCGGCAGGCGGCGCAATAGCCGTGTCGATGGCCGGTGGGTTGCCGGCGCAGGCGCTGAGCAACACACACAAGCCGGGCAAGTAGATGGATCGTTTATTCACGGGTCAACGCCTTAACCGGATCGAGCCGGGCAGCTTTACGGGCCGGCATAAAGCCGAATACGACGCCGGTGACCAGCGCGCAACCAAATGCGCCACACACCGCCACCAGGGAAAACTGCACCGCCACGTCGGCCAGTACCAGCAAGCCACCCACCAGCAGGGCCAGGGCGATGCCGCACAGGCCGCCGACCACCGAGAGCATCACCGCTTCGGTGAGGAACTGGCGCAGGATATCGCGCTGGCGTGCACCGGTGGCCATGCGGATACCGATTTCGCGGGTACGCTCGCGCACAGTCATCAACATGATATTCATCACGCCGATACCGCCCACCAACAGGGAGATCGCGGCAATCGAACCAAGCATCAACGACAGCGTGTTCTGCGTGTGGGCTTCGGCCTGGATCATCGCCGCGTTGTTGGTCAGCTCGTAGTCGCGCTTGCCGTTGTGCAGCGTCTGCATCAACTGATCGATGGCCAACTCGGCCTCGTGGACCTTGCGCGCATCAGCCGCCGCGATCACCACGTATTCGGGGTTATAGCTGCCGAACAGGCGCACGCTGGCGGCGGTATAAGGGATGGCAATGCGGTCGTCGCTGTCCTTGTTGCCGGAGCTGGCGCCTTTTTCCGCCAGCACCCCGATCACCTGGAACGGCACGTTCTCTATCAGGATGTACCGGCCGATGGGGTCGACCTCGCCCTTGAACAGTTTCTCGCGCACACGATGCCCGATCACCGCCACCGTGGCGGCGGCGCGCTCGTCCTCGGCGGTAAAATAATTGCCCTCGACCACCGGCCAATTGAAAATCTCCGGGAAGTTGGTGTCATTGCCGCCCACATAGGCCATGTAGTCGACATTGCCAAAACGCACCCCGGCTTCGCTGCCGTTGACCGGCATGATGCGCTGCACCTGGGGCAGCCCTGCCAGTGCGTGGACGTCATTGAGCGACACGATCCCCGGCGGCGTACGCGGGTTGGGCGACGAGCCACTGAGGTAGATGATGTTGGAACCGAACGCACCCATCTGCGCCATGACCTGGCGCTTGCTGCCTTCGCCCACCGCGAGCATCACCACCACCGACGCCACGCCGATGATGATGCCCAGCAGGGTCAACGCCGTGCGGAAGCGGTTGATCCACATCACCCGCCAGGCAGCTTGCACGGCATCCACCAGTTCGGCTTTCCACGCGCCATTGTGCTCGGCGCCGTCGGCCAGGCGTTGGCGCAGGTCAACGGCTTGCAGGGCGCCGTTGGCTAATGCAGGAGCAACTTCGCTGCCATCGGCCGAGTCACTGATGATCAACCCATCGCGAATCTCGATAATGCGGTTGGCCCGCGCCGCCACTTCGCGGTCGTGGGTGATCAGGATCACCACGTGGCCTTGGCTGGCCAGTTCGTCGAGCAGGGTCATGACCTCGGCGCCGCTGTGGCTGTCGAGGGCGCCGGTGGGTTCATCGGCCAGGATGATGTGGCCACCGTTCATCAATGCGCGAGCGATGGACACGCGCTGCTGCTGGCCGCCGGAAAGCTGGTGCGCACGGTTGCCGGTGCGGTCGGCCAGGCCCAGGCGCGTGAGTAGCGCGTTGGCGCGGGCATGGCGCTCGGTGGCGCTGATGCCGGCATAGATCGCCGGCATCTCGACGTTTTCCTGGGCCGAGCCGGAGGGAATCAAGTGGTAGCCCTGGAACACGAAGCCAAAGGCTTCGCGGCGCAGCCAGGCCAGTTCGTCAGAGTCCAGGCGCGCGACGTTTTCCCCGGCGAACAGGTAGTCACCGACGCTTGGGCGGTCGAGGCAGCCGAGGATATTCATCAGCGTGGACTTGCCGGAGCCCGAGGCGCCGACGATGGCAACGAACTCCCCGGCATGAATCGACAGGTCGATACCGCGCAACACGTCGACCTGCGGGCTGTCGCCGCCGCCGTAGGATTTGCGGATGTTCTTGAGTTCGATCAGGGGCGTGGTCAACTCAACCCCCGATGCCGTCGGCCGGGCCGATCAACAGTTGATCGCCCTCGTTCAGGCCGTCTAGCACTTGGACGCGCAGGCGGTCACTGATGCCCAGTTGCACGTGGCGTTCTTCGATACGCCCGCTTTTGGTCACGACCCGTGCGATCTGGCGGTCGGCACTGGACGTGCCCCGCAGCGCGGCAACCGGTGCTGTGAGGGCGTCCTTGACCTGGCTGGCAACGAAAAACACCTGGGTGGTCATCTCCGCCATCAACGCGTTGTCGCTGTTGTCCACGTCCAGCAGCACGGTGTACAGCACCACACGGCCACTGCCGCTTTTACTGGAACTGTTGGGGCTGCCGCTGCCTTGGGTTTCATTCAAGGGCTTGGGCGGGATCGGCAGGATCTGCCGCACGGTGCTGGTCCAGCGCCGGTTGCCGCCGCTCAGGGTTGTGAAGTACGCGGTCATGCCCGGCTTGACGTGGCCGATATCGGCTTCCGAGACTTCCGCCCAGACGGTCATCGGTGACAGTTTGGCGATGCGCAGGATCAGCGGCGTCTGCTGCTGGGCATTCAGGGTCTGGCCGACGCGCGCGTCCACCGCCACGACGGTGCCGGTCATCGGCGCATAGATGCGTGTGTAGCCCAGCTCCGCTTCATCGCTGCGCAGGCTGGCCTGGGCTTGTCGGATCTGCGCCTGGAACATGCTGACCCGGGCCGCAGTGGCGCTCAATTCAGCTTTGGCGGTTTGTACATCTTCTTCACGGGTCGCATTACCGGCGGCCAGGCGTTGCTGGCGCTGGTACTTCTGGCGTGCCAACTGATGCTGGGCATTTTGCTCCTGCAACTGGGCCTTGAGGTTTTCGATGGCGTACCGGCTGGCGTCGAGCTTGGCTTTTTGCGTGGAAGGGTCGATTTCCACCAGCAATTGGCCTTCCTGGACCTGGTCGCCGGCCTCGACGTGGATCTTGCGGATCTGCCCGGACGCCTGTGCGCCAACATCCACATAACGCCTGGGTTGCAGGGTGCCCAGGGCCGTCACGCTGTTTTCGATATTGCCGCGGGTGACGCTCACGGTGGTGAGCGTGTCACGCCCAGACGGCAGCACTTGCCAGGCCGCGATGGCGATGATGGGGAGCAGGCACGCGATAGCCAGCAAGGCGCGTCGGGCAGGTCGAGGGCGTTTCATGCTTTGGTTCCAGCCAGGAAAGTTCGGACCGCAGTTGCGGGGAGCTGACAAGTAGACGAGGGAATTGCGGGGGGATTTAGGCGGTTACATAAGCAGTTACAGCTCCCTTGAAGAAAAATAATCGTCCGTTGATGCAAGTGTGCTTTAAAAGTAGATGAGAATTACTATAAATTGCACGCACTCAAACTGCCATCACCCAAACGCTGTCTTTTTTGCACCCAAGGGCCTAATGCCGCCACCCGGCGGTCGGGAGTCATGTTGGAAAACTACTATCGCGAGCTGGTGTGTTTCCTCAACGCCAAGCTGGGCAACCGTCAGGTGGCCGAGGATGTGGTGCATGACGCTTATGTTCGGGTGCTGGAACGTTCCAGCGACACGCCCATCGAACAACCCCGCGCCTTTTTGTACCGCACTGCGCTCAACCTGGTGATCGACGGTCATCGCCGCAACGCCTTGCGCCAGGTTGAACCTCTGGATGTGCTGGATGCCGAAGAGCGCTTCGCCAGTTGCTCGCCCCACACCCACCACGACCACGGCCAGCGCCTGGAATTGCTCGAACGCGCCCTGGCCGAGCTGCCGCCAGCCTGTCGCGACAGCTTTCTGCTGCGCAAGCTCGACGGCCTGACCCACCTGCAAATCGCCGAGCGCCTGTGCATTTCCCGCGCCCTGGTGGAAAAACACATCGTCAACGCCATGAAGCACTGCCGGGGGCGGATGCGAGAGTGGGAAGCGCACTGATCACCTGTTAGTTAAATTTTATTTCACTGTCCTCGTTTCCTATCAACACATGACCTGTTGTGCAGGTCTTGAAAGGTATTCCCGCCCCACCGCCAAGGGGCTTATCCAGAGGACACTGGAATGACACAGGCTATTGCTTCGCCCGCGGTTCACGACCTGATCGGTATCGGTTTCGGCCCTTCGAACCTGGCGCTGGCCATCGCCCTGCAGGAGCGCGAAAAGGCCCAGGGCAAACTGGACGTGCTGTTTCTCGACAAACAGGCCGACTACCGCTGGCACGGCAATACCCTGGTGACCCAGAGCGAACTGCAGATCTCGTTCCTCAAGGACCTGGTGACCCTGCGCAACCCCACCAGCCCATATTCCTTCGTCAATTACCTGAAAGCCCACGACCGCTTGGTGGACTTTATCAACCTGGGCACCTTTTACCCGTGTCGCATGGAGTACAACGACTACCTGCGCTGGGTCGCCGGGCAGTTCCAGGCCCAGGCGCGCTACGGCGAGGAAGTGCTGGCCATCGAGCCGATCCTGCATCAGCAGCAGGTTGAAGCGCTGCGCGTGATTTCCCGCGATGCCTTGGGCGAGCAGCACGTGCGCACCACCCGTTCGGTGGTGGTCAGCGCCGGCGGTACACCGCGTATTCCGGAGGCGTTCAAGGCGCTCAAAGGGGACAGCCGGGTGTTCCACCATTCTCAATACCTAGCGCGCATGGCCACGCAACCGTGTGTCGAGGGCAAGGCCATGCGCATCGCCATCATCGGCGGCGGCCAGAGTGCAGCCGAAGCTTTTATCGACCTGAACGACAGCTTCCCGTCGGTGCAGGTCGACATGATCCTGCGCGGGTCGGCGCTCAAACCCGCCGATGACAGCCCGTTCGTCAACGAAGTGTTCTCGCCGGCCTTTACCGACCTGGTGTTCCAGCAGGAAGGCGCCGAGCGTGAGCGCCTGGTCGCCGAGTACCAGAACACCAATTATTCGGTGGTAGACCTGGACCTGATCGAGCGTATCTACGGCATCTTTTATCGCCAGAAAGTCTCCGGCATCGCCCGCCAGGCGTTCCGCACCATGACGGTGGTCGAGAAAGCCACCTCAGGTTCGTTGGGCATCGAGCTGGTGCTGCGCAATAACGCCAGCGGCGAAACCAGCGTCAATCATTACGATGCGGTGATCCTCGCCACCGGCTACGAGCGCCAGACGCACCGCGCCTTGCTGGCGCCGCTGGAAGATTATCTGGGCGAATTCGAGGTGGCGCGCGACTACCGCATCGTCACCGACGAGCGTTGCAACGCTGGCATCTACATCCAGGGTTTCAGCCAGGCCAGCCACGGTTTGAGTGACACCTTGCTGTCGGTGCTGCCGATTCGTGCGGATGAGATTGCAGCGTCGCTGTATGCACTGGACCGTGGGCGTGGCAAGGGACGCTCGGTGCGTGACGTGTTGCTCGCCACCGCGAGCTGAGTTCCAGCTACAAGCTTCAAGCTTCAAGCTTCAAGCTTCAAGCTTCAAGCTTGTAGCTTGTAGCTACCCTCTGCTACTGTACAAAAAACCAGTACCGGTAGCCCTTCATGCAGTTGATCGAAAAACTCAGCATCCTCGCCGACGCCGCCAAGTACGACGCGTCGTGCGCCAGCAGCGGCGCGCCCAAGCGCAGCTCCGAGGGCAAGGCGGGGCTGGGTTCTACCGATGGCATGGGCATCTGCCACAGCTATACGCCCGATGGGCGATGCGTGTCATTGCTCAAGGTGTTGCTCACCAACTTCTGTCTCTACGACTGCCAATACTGCGTCAACCGCCGCTCCAGCGACGTGCCCCGCGCGCGTTTCAGCCCGGAGGAGGTGGTCACCCTGACCCTGGACTTCTACCGGCGCAATTGCGTCAGCGGGCTGTTTCTCAGCTCTGGCATCATCCGTTCGTCCGACTACACCATGGAGCAGTTGGTGCGGGTCGCCAAGCTTCTTCGCGAAGATCACGACTTTCGCGGCTATATCCACCTCAAGACCATTCCCGATGCGGACCCGGCGCTGATCGCCGAAGCCGGGCGTTATGCCGACCGCCTGAGCGTGAATATCGAACTGCCTACCGAGACCAGCTTGCAGACCCTGGCGCCGGAAAAACAGATCGTCTCAATCAAGCAGGCCATGCAGACCATCTACACCGGCGAGCAGACCGTGCTCAATGAGCCGCGCGCACCGCGATTCGCCCCGGCAGGGCAAAGTACGCAAATGATCGTCGGCGCCGACGACACCGATGACAGCACCATCCTCCACGGTGCCGAAGCGCTTTACGGCAATTTCAAGCTGCGGCGTGTGTATTACTCGGCGTTCAGCCCCATCCCCAACAGCCCGAAGAGCGTGCCCCTGGCTGCACCACCGCTGATGCGCGAGCATCGCTTGTACCAGGCCGATTTCCTGCTGCGCAGCTACGGGTTCAGCGCCAACGAACTGTTCGCAGGCCCCGGCCACCTGGCCCTGGATATCGACCCCAAGCTGGCCTGGGCCCTGGAACACCGCGAGGTATTCCCCCTGGACCTGAACCGCGCCGAGCCGACCTTGATTGCGCGCATTCCGGGCATTGGCCTGCGCACCACCCAGCGCCTGGTGGACCTGCGGCGTGAACGCAAGATCCGCTTCGAAGACCTGGCGCGCATGCGCTGCGTACTGGCCAAGGCCAAGCCGTTTTTCATCACCAGTGACTATCACCCGCAACAGGCCGAAAGCACCAGCGTGTTGCTACGTGAGCAATTGCGCGACCGCCCCGCACCGCAGCAAATGGGGTTGTGGGGATGATCAGCCTGGAATGCGACAACCTGTTCAGCACCTGGCGCGACCAGGCGCGATGGCTGCTCAGCCATCAGGTCGATCCCAGCCAGGTGAGTTGGGGCGAGGCCGAGGTAGCTGATCTGTTTGCCACCGACCAGTCCATCCCCGAAGGCCTCGGGCCGTTCCAGACGCGCGTGCCCAAGGCGCTGTTGGATCTGCTGGAGTCGGCCGCCTGCTACCACGGCGACCAGCGCTGGAGCCTGCTGTATGAAGTGTTGTGGCGTGTGAGCCATGGCGATCGTACTGCGATGCTGGCGGGGGACAAGCTGGGTAGCGAGTTGCAGCGGCGGATCAAACAGGTCAGCCGCGAGGCGCACCACCTGCATGCGTTTGTGCGGTTTATCGCATTACCTGCTGGGGCGGGGGCGGAGCTGCCGGAATATGTGGCCTGGCACGAGCCTGCACACGACATTCTGAAATCCGCCAGCCAGCATTTCATCGGGCGCATGGGCCGTCATCGTTGGATGATCGCCACGCCGCTGGACGGGGTGTACTACGACGGAGAGCAGCTTATTCATCAGCGCGAGTGCCCCGAGGCGTGGCGGCACCTGGCGCAGAATGTAGAGGATCCGCACAGTGCGATGTGGCTGACCTATTACAGCCACATCTTCAATCCAGCGCGGTTGAACCCCAAGGTGATGGAAGGGCATTTGCCGAGCCGGTTCTGGAAGAACTTGCCCGAGGGCAAGTTGATCCCAGGGTTGATCACTGAGGCGCGGACGGGAAAGCAGAAGGATGGGCAGGCGAAGTTGATTGGGGCAAAGGCCGGTCGCCAGATTGCCAGCCCCCACCGAACGCGGTGACCAATCGCACGCTTGCCTGTCACTGACAGGGCTGTACCGCCTGCAATGTTCGTTGTGCCACGGGCCGTCACGGGTCTGTTCGCGGTAGACCGTCGGGAGGTTTACCGAAGGCACGGTGTAGGTCGGCGCCATTGAGCAACCTTGCAACACCAGCCGTGTCAGGGCTGCGACAGGTTTAAGCCTTGGGCGCGTGCGCACCTCCCGAGGCGTCGGCCAGTTGCACCGGGTCGCCATCGGCCCGATGGTGCATATGAATATGGCCACCACGATAAACGTGTACGGCTGTTGCAGTGCGGTCTTTATCAGCCCGAGCATGCGTGAACCTCTAAGGGAGCAGGATTGCAAACCCCTGTTGTTGATGCCCGCCCTCTGTGCTGTGCTGCTGTTATCGGCCTGCGCCGGTCTCATTCCCCAAGCCGACCCGATCGAAACCTGGATCGGCTTGAAGGGAGAAGCGCCGAACGACCTGATGGCTGAGCGAGTGGATGGAAAACGCGTGGATGACGGGTGTTTTTTTGAAGTGACGCCGGGGATCATCGCCTGGATGTGACGTTATTCGAGTCCAGCATGGGCACGAGCGTGCTCGCATCCCTGGAGCATGGCCACGGCAAGGAAGTCGCAGCGACTCAGGACTTTAATTACATGCCTGGCTAGGCGTGATGCACCGCTGCCTTGTGGGGCTTGGCGGGTTTGACGTGGGGGTGATAGTGCCGGCGGGTAATGCGCAACACCCCCCACAACATGGCCCCGGCTACCGCCAGCCAACCGCAGATCAACAGTAAAATCGTTGTTGCAAGGCTCATTCGGGCCTCCTTTCGCCCCGTACGGGGCACACACAGTCTTCCCAAGTGACAGTCTAGCTAGGCGGAGGTTGCCTGCTATTGACCAATGGTCGTGTCTGTCCAACTTCTTTGCTCTATCCACCCCCTTTACTAAGCCTGCGGGCTATACCCACGTGGCAGAGCGTCCTATGATCAGGGCCCTCACCGGCAGTTGATCAAGAGAGTAGAAAATTGCGGTTACGGTCGAACCTTAAAATATCCTTGTTGCTCGCCTGTGCCCTGGGGCTTGCGGCCTGCTCTGCAACCCCGTCGAGGCTGGTGGGCCTGCCGGAGCGTGTCGAGCTCAATGGCGTGCCGACTTTTCGCGGCGAGGCTTATCAGAGCGGTCCTACGGCTTTAGCCAGCATGCTGTCGCAACAAGGCATTGTCATGACACCGGGCTTGCTGGATAAGCCGCTGCGTTTACCGGGCGCCGAAGCGGACCTTGAACGCAACATGCAGGTGCTGGCGCGTGAATACGGGCTGATGGTGTACCCGCTGGATGCAGAGCTGACGGCGGTGCTGGCGCAGGTGGCGGCGGGTTACCCGGTGATGGCGAGAATTGGCGGCGGGGTGTGGTCTGACGCGCACTACGTGGTCGTGGTCGGGTTCAATCAGCAGAAAAGTACTGTGCTGCTGCGCTCCGGGATGGACCGGCGCCTCTTGATGAGCTTCAGCGCCTTTGAATCGAAGTGGAAGAGCGCGGGGAGTTGGGCAATCGTCACCCAGCGCCCAAGCCAGTTGCCGGCCAATGTGGATGCTCAACGCTGGCGTGATTCGGCTAATGCAACGGCCCAGGCCGGGCAGGAGCGGGCGGCGGCGCAGGCACTGAAGGTGTTGGCGGAAAGGAAGTAAACACCGCGGATCAAACTGTGAGAGCGGGCTTGTGTGGGAGCCGGCGGTTCGACGCTTCGACTTGCCCGCGATGCAGGCGCTGAGGTGTTTCAGTTGCACCGCGGTGATATCGCAGGCAGGCCAGCGCCCACATAGGCAGTACGTGTTTAGCGACGCACTTGTGCAGCGTTCGAGCGGTTCTTCAGGTTCTTATCAGCCTTGTAGCGCAATGCCACATCCGGCACCGAGCCGCTCTTGCCGGTTTCTACCCAGTTACGAATCCGGCTGGCATCGGCGAAGTGAGTGAATTTGCCAAAGGCATCCAGGATCACCAACGACACCGGGCGGTTACCCATGCTGGTCACCAGCACCAGGCAGTGGCCGGCCTGGTTGGTGAAGCCGGTCTTGGTCAGCTTGATGTCCCAGTTGGCGCGGTTGATCAGGTGGTCGGTGTTGGAGAAGCCCAGCGTGTAGTTGGGCTTGCGGAACGAAACGGTCTTTTCCTTGGTGGTACTCAGTTGGCTGAGCAGCGGGTAGTGGCGCGCGGCGGCCAGCAGTTTGCTCAGGTCACGGGCGGTGGACACGTTATGAATCGACAGGCCAGTAGGCTCGACGTAATGGGTGCTAGTCATGCCCAGCGCCTTGGCCTTGGCGTTCATCGCCGCGATAAATGCTGGGTAGCCGCCTGGGTAGTGGTGGGCCAGGCTGGCAGCGGCGCGGTTTTCTGACGACATCAGGGCGATCAGTAACATCTCTCTGCGCGGCATTTCGCTGCCGATTTTCACGCGGGAGAACACACCTTTCATTTCCGGCGTGTCCTTGATGTTGATATCGATGTACTCATCCATGTTCTGCTTGGCTTCGAGCACGATCAGGCCGGTCATCAGTTTGCTCACCGAGGCAATGGGCACCACCACGTCGGGGTTGCTGGAATAGATGACCTTATTGGTCTGCAGGTCCACCAGCATTGCGCTGCCTGAAGCGATTTGCAGCTTGGAGGTATCACGCGGAGCCTGGGTGGTTTCGGCTGCTTGCGCGAAGGTGCCTGTGAAAGCAAAAAATAGGCTGACAAGAGAGAGACGAATTTTCACGCGGATGAACTCGCTAAAAAAGTAAGGAAATACCGTTCGGGAACGGTTTTTTGATAAATGCCGTTACATTTTAGAAGTATGGATCGGAAACTGTCGAATGTTCTTCTAAAGCCAGATGAAAGTTCCTAAAAACTAAGAGAAAAGTTTTTTTGCGGGCAATAAAAAACCCTGCGATAAGGCAGGGCTTTTTCAGTACGCCTGGTTATCAATCGTGCAGGGTTTCTGCGGCGTACAAGGTATTTTCCAATAGGCAGGCACGCGTCATCGGGCCAACCCCGCCGGGTACTGGAGTGATCCAGCCGGCGCGGGGCATGGCGGTTTCGTACACCACGTCACCCACCAGTTTGCCGTCTTCCTGGCGGTTGATGCCCACGTCGATGACGATGGCGCCTTCCTTGATCCACTCACCCTTGACCAGGCCCGGCTTACCGGCGGCGACGACGACCAGGTCGGCGCGGCCAACGTGGCCGGCGAGGTCTTTGGTGAAGCGGTGGGTGACGGTCACGGTGCAGCCGGCCAGCAGCAGTTCCATGGCCATCGGGCGGCCGACGATGTTGGACGCGCCGACAACCACGGCATCAAGGCCGTAAAGGTCGACACCGGTGCTTTCCAGCAGGGTCATGATGCCTTTCGGAGTGCACGGGCGCAGCAGCGGGATACGCTGGGCCAGGCGGCCGACGTTGTAAGGGTGGAAGCCGTCGACGTCCTTGTCCGGGCGGATGCGCTCCAGCAATTTGGACGCGTCCAAGTGCTCGGGCAAAGGCAGTTGGAGCAGGATGCCATCGATCTTCGGGTCGTCGTTGAGACCGTCGATCAGGTCGGTAAGCGCCTGCTGGGTGGTCTCGGAAGGTAAGTCGTAGGCCTTGGAAATAAAGCCGACCTCTTCACAGTCTTTACGCTTGTGCGAGACATAAACCTGGGACGCAGGATCGCTGCCGACCAGGATCACCGCGAGGCCAGGCGTGCGCAGGCCTTGCTGGCCACGCTCGGTGACGCGTTTGGCGATCTGCTGGCGCAGGCTGGCGGCGATTGATTTGCCGTCGATAAGTTGTGCAGTCATTACGCGTGATTAACCATCGAGAGGGGGAAGAAAAGTGCGCGCATTCTCGCATGCCATGACGTGAGGGCAAAGGCGCTTGGTCTGCAAATTGCCCTAACCCCTTAAATAAAATCAGTTTTTTTCAAAAAAGATTTGACGGGTTTCCAGGCCCTCTATACTATTCGTCGCACTTGTCGGGCACAGCCTAGCACTGGTTAAGAAGGTCGAGCAGAATAGAGTGTTGTTCTGTAAGGCTGGAAGCACTTAGTTTGTAATCCTCCAAGAGTACAGATTAATCAGGCGCCCGTAGCTCAGCTGGATAGAGCATCCGCCTTCTAAGCGGATGGTCGCAGGTTCGAGTCCTGCCGGGTGCGCCATTAGGCAGCTTTGGCACAAGTAACGCTAGATGGTGGGCGTAGCTCAGTTGGTAGAGCACGGGATTGTGACTCCCGTTGTCGAGGGTTCGATCCCCTTCGTCCACCCCATATTTTGAAAAGGCGCCAGATTAATCGTCTGGCGCCTTTGCTTTAAGAGCTACAAGCGCGGATGTGGTGGAATTGGTAGACACACTGGATTTAGGTTCCAGCGCCGCGAGGCGTAAGAGTTCGAGTCTCTTCATCCGCACCAAACACGGCTTGGTCATGTCGAAAGGCAGGGCAGGGCTCAACAAAGAAGTAGTTTGGTTTCTTTGTTAACGCAATATGGTGGGCGTAGCTCAGTTGGTAGAGCACGGGATTGTGACTCCCGTTGTCGAGGGTTCGATCCCCTTCGTCCACCCCATATTCGAAAGGCGCCAGATTTAACAGTCTGGCGCCTTTTTTGGTTTCAGCGGTACGAATATTCGGCGGCTGCAGGTAGTGGGTCGCAACGGCAGGGCGTTTCGTCGTATTTATGTATCTCGATGATGCCGCACTGCCTGCTGGCCCTGTTTGAGGGGTTGACCGCCAAGGGGGATAGACGACTTCTTCTATATATAGAAGAGGCGGCGCAGAGCCCTGGCGTACTTGGCTGTATTTGTCACCGGGGCGAGGTGCGTCAGTGCCTTCGTACCGATAAATTGCCGGCTGTTTTCGGGCGTATTTTCAGTAGGGTGACTTCTTGAGTTTGACCCACTAGAATGCATGCCCTTGATTGGGGTCGGAAATGGCCGGCTAACGTCTGTGCAACGAGGAATATCCATGCAAGTTTCTGTTGAAAATACTACTGCTCTCGAGCGCCGCCTGAGCATCACCGTTCCGGCAGAGCGTATTGAGACTGCGGTCAACAAGCGTCTGCAGCAGACTGCCCAAAAGGCCAAGATCGCTGGTTTCCGTCCAGGCAAAGTGCCAATGAGCGAAATCAAGCGCCGTTTTGGTGCTGATGCGCGCCAGGAAGCTGTTGGTGACGTAATCCAGGCTTCTTTCTACGAGGCAGTGGTTGAGCAAAAGCTGAACCCAGCAGGTTCGCCGTCGATCGAGCCTAAGTCCCTGGAAGCGGGCAAGGACCTGGAATACGTTGCCGTATTCGAAGTGTTCCCAGAATTCGAAGTGGCCGGTTTCGATGGTATTGCTATCGAGCGCATGAGCGCCGAAGTGGCTGATTCGGACCTGGACAACATGCTGGAAATCCTGCGCAAGCAGAACACCCGTTTCGAAGTGGCCGAGCGTGCTGCCCAGAACGAAGACCAGCTGAACATCGATTTCGTTGGCAAGGTTGACGGCGAAGTCTTCGCTGGCGGCTCTGCCAAGGGTACTCAGCTGGTGCTGGGTTCCAACCGCATGATCCCTGGTTTTGAAGACGGCCTCGTTGGCGCCAAAGCCGGCGAAGAGCGTGTTCTGAACCTGGAATTCCCTGCTGACTACCAGAACCTGGACCTGGCCGGCAAGGCCGCCGAGTTCACCGTGACCGTCAATAGCGTTTCCGAGCCTAAGCTGCCTGAGCTGAACGAGGAGTTCTTCACTCAATTCGGCATCAAGGAAACCGGCATCGAAGGCTTCCGCACCGAAGTTCGCAAGAACATGGAGCGCGAGCTGCGTCAGGCCATCAAGTCCAAGGTCAAGAACCAAGTTATGGACGGTCTGCTGGCCGCCAACCCGATAGAAGTGCCTAAGGCCCTGCTGTCGAACGAAGTGGATCGCCTGCGCGTACAAGCTGTTCAGCAGTTTGGTGGCAACATCAAGCCTGATCAACTGCCGGCCGAACTGTTCGAAGAGCAAGCCAAGCGCCGCGTCGTGCTGGGTCTGATCGTGGCAGAAGTGGTCAAGCAGTTCGACCTCAAGCCTGATGAAGACCGCGTTCGCGAAATGATCCAGGAAATGGCTTCGGCCTACCAGGAGCCTGAGCAGGTTGTGGCTTGGTACTACAAGAACGACCAGCAGCTGAACGAAGTACGTTCGGTTGTGCTGGAAGAACAAGTTGTGGATACTGTTCTGCAGAAGGCTAAGGTGACCGATAAAGCGGTCTCTTACGAAGAAGCAGTCAAGCCGGCAGAAGCAGCACAAGCCGACTGATTGTCCAACTCGTTGGAAATACAACCATAAGCCAGCCTCGCGCTGGCTTATGCGTTTTCAAGACATGACTATTTGGGAGTAACTGCAGAGCATGTTCCGTAATTCCTATATTCAGCAGAACTCTGATATCCAGGCCGCTGGCGGCCTGGTCCCGATGGTTGTCGAGCAGTCCGCTCGTGGCGAACGCGCCTACGACATCTACTCGCGCCTGCTCAAGGAGCGAGTGATCTTTCTGGTGGGCCCCGTAGAGGATTACATGGCCAACCTGATCTGTGCGCAGCTGCTGTTCCTTGAAGCGGAAAACCCGGACAAGGATATCCATCTCTACATCAACTCGCCGGGTGGTTCGGTGACTGCGGGCATGTCGATCTACGACACCATGCAGTTCATCAAACCGAATGTATCGACCACCTGCATCGGCCAAGCCTGCAGCATGGGTGCATTCCTGCTGACCGCAGGTGCTGAGGGCAAGCGTTACTGCCTGCCTAACTCGCGCGTTATGATTCACCAGCCATTGGGCGGTTTCCAGGGCCAGGCGTCGGATATCGAAATCCACGCCAAGGAAATCCTGTTCATTCGCGAGCGTCTCAATACGCTGATGGCCAAGCACAGCGGGCACACTCTCGAAGAAATCGAGCGCGACACCAACCGCGACAACTTCATGAGTGCCGAAGCCGCGCGTGACTACGGGCTGATCGACGCCGTGATCGACAAGCGCCCCGCTTAATATAAGCCGCTCAAAATAGGGCTGGTCGGCATGTCCGACCACTGGTGGGCTTGAAAAAGCCCGCATAAGCCTTCATCTTGTGTTGCAAGCCTATCGGATTTGGATCGAACGAATGACTGACACCCGCAACGGCGAGGACAACGGCAAGCTGCTCTATTGCTCCTTCTGTGGCAAAAGCCAGCATGAAGTACGCAAATTGATTGCCGGCCCCTCGGTCTTTATCTGCGACGAGTGCGTCGACCTGTGCAATGACATCATCCGTGAGGAGGTGCAGGAAGCCCAGGCCGAAAGCAGCGCGCATAAATTGCCTTCGCCTAAAGAAATCAGCGGCATCCTTGACCAGTACGTTATTGGTCAAGAGCGTGCAAAGAAGGTTCTGGCCGTAGCGGTGTACAACCACTACAAGCGCTTGAACCAGCGTGACAAGAAAGGCGACGAAGTCGAGCTCGGCAAGAGCAACATCTTGCTGATCGGTCCTACAGGCTCGGGTAAGACCTTGCTTGCAGAAACCCTCGCTCGTCTGCTGAACGTTCCGTTCACTATCGCCGACGCCACCACCCTCACTGAGGCTGGTTACGTGGGTGAAGACGTCGAGAACATCATTCAGAAGCTGCTGCAGAAGTGCGACTACGACGTAGAGAAGGCCCAGATGGGCATTGTCTACATCGACGAAATCGACAAGATTTCGCGCAAGTCTGACAACCCGTCGATCACTCGGGATGTTTCCGGTGAAGGCGTGCAGCAAGCCCTGTTGAAACTGATCGAAGGCACGGTTGCTTCCGTACCGCCACAAGGCGGCCGTAAGCACCCGCAGCAGGAATTCCTTCAGGTTGATACGCGCAACATCCTGTTCATCTGTGGCGGTGCATTCTCCGGGCTGGAAAAAGTTATCCAGCAACGTTCCACCCGGGGTGGCATTGGTTTCGGTGCAGAAGTGCGCAGCAAGGAAGAAGGCAAGAAGGTGGGCGAGTCCCTGCGTGAAGTCGAGCCTGACGATCTGGTCAAGTTCGGTCTGATCCCGGAATTCGTTGGCCGTCTGCCGGTCCTGGCCACGTTGGACGAGTTGGATGAGGCTGCTTTGATTCAGATCCTCACCGAGCCGAAAAACGCCCTGACCAAGCAATACGCCAAGCTGTTCGAGATGGAGGGTGTAGACCTTGAGTTCCGTACCGACGCACTCAAATCAGTGGCCAAGCGGGCACTGGAGCGTAAGACGGGTGCGCGTGGCCTGCGTTCGATTCTGGAAGGCGTGTTGCTCGACACCATGTACGAAATCCCCTCGCAGTCCGAGGTGAGTAAAGTGGTGATTGACGAAAGCGTCATAGAAGGCAAGTCCAAGCCGCTGTATATCTACGAAAACAGTGAGCCGGCTGCCAAGGCTGCGCCAGACGCGTAAGCGTTTCGCAGTTTCGGTATAAACAAGGGGTCCTTCAGGGGCCCCTTTGTTTTTACAGCGTTTTTTACTCCAAAGCGTTTACTGCGTTTAACTGCTGGCAATAAGCTTGTTTTTTTTGCATGCAGCCCCCATCTTGGTTTCAAGTTTATTTTTCAACTGTCATAGAGGCGAAATCATGAAGACAACCATTGAATTGCCTCTCCTGCCGTTGCGTGATGTCGTCGTCTATCCGCACATGGTTATCCCGCTGTTCGTGGGTCGCGAGAAGTCTATCGAAGCCCTCGAGGCTGCGATGACGGGTGACAAGCAGATCCTGCTGTTGGCCCAGAGAAATCCTGCTGATGATGATCCAGGCGAAGACGCCCTGTATCGCGTGGGCACCATTGCTACCGTGCTGCAACTGCTCAAGCTGCCTGATGGCACTGTCAAGGTGCTGGTGGAAGGTGAGCAACGGGGCGCGGTCGAGCGCTTCATGGAGGTGGACGGCCACCTGCGCGCTGAAGTCGCGTTGATCGACGAAGTCGAAGCCCCTGAACGTGAGTCCGAAGTTTTTGTACGCAGCCTGCTCTCGCAATTCGAGCAGTATGTGCAGTTAGGCAAGAAAGTCCCGGCTGAAGTGCTGTCCTCCCTCAACAGCATTGATGAGCCAAGCCGCCTGGTCGATACCATGGCCGCCCACATGGCGCTGAAAATCGAGCAGAAGCAAGACATCCTCGAAATTATCGACCTGTCGGCCCGTGTTGAGCATGTGCTGGCGCTGCTGGATGGCGAAATCGACCTGTTGCAGGTTGAGAAACGCATCCGGGGCCGTGTGAAGAAACAAATGGAGCGCAGCCAGCGCGAGTACTACCTGAATGAGCAGATGAAGGCCATTCAGAAAGAGCTCGGCGACAGCGAGGAAGGCCACAACGAAATCGAAGAGCTGAAAAAGCGCATCGATGCCGCCGGCCTGCCGAAAGACGCCCTGACCAAGGCCAACGCCGAGCTGAACAAGCTCAAGCAAATGTCGCCGATGTCGGCTGAAGCCACTGTGGTGCGCTCCTACATCGATTGGCTGGTGCAGGTGCCGTGGAAGGCCCAGACTAAGGTGCGCCTGGACCTGGCTCGCGCTGAGGATATCCTCGACGCCGATCACTACGGCCTCGAGGAAGTCAAAGAACGCATCCTCGAGTACCTCGCTGTGCAAAAGCGCGTGAAGAAAATTCGCGGGCCGGTGTTGTGCCTGGTGGGGCCGCCAGGCGTGGGTAAAACCTCGTTGGCCGAGTCGATTGCCAGTGCCACAAACCGTAAGTTCGTACGCATGGCCCTCGGCGGTGTACGCGATGAAGCGGAAATTCGTGGTCATCGCCGGACCTACATCGGTTCGATGCCAGGCAGATTGATTCAAAAGATGACAAAAGTGGGTGTGCGCAACCCGCTGTTCCTGCTCGACGAAATCGACAAAATGGGCAGCGACATGCGTGGCGATCCGGCATCGGCCCTGCTCGAAGTGCTCGACCCGGAACAGAACCACAATTTCAACGACCATTACTTGGAAGTCGACTACGACCTGTCCGACGTAATGTTCCTGTGCACTTCCAACTCCATGAACATCCCGCCAGCGCTGCTGGACCGGATGGAAGTGATTCGTCTGCCGGGCTACACCGAAGACGAGAAGATCAACATTGCGGTCAAATACCTAGCGCCCAAGCAGATTTCGGCCAACGGCCTGAAGAAGGGCGAGATCGAATTCGAGCTCGAAACGATCCGTGACATCGTGCGTTATTACACTCGCGAGGCTGGTGTACGGGGCCTGGAGCGCCAGATCGCGAAAATCTGCCGCAAAGCGGTCAAGGAACATGCGCAGGAAAAACGCTTCTCGGTGAAAGTCACCGCCGACTCCCTGGAGCACTTCCTGGGCGTGCGTAAATTCAGTTACGGCCTGGCCGAGCAACAGGATCAGGTAGGGCAGGTTACTGGCCTGGCGTGGACCCAAGTGGGCGGCGAATTGCTGACCATCGAAGCTGCGGTGATCCCGGGCAAAGGCCAACTGATCAAGACCGGTTCGCTGGGTGACGTGATGGTCGAATCCATCACTGCCGCGCAGACTGTGGTGCGCAGCCGCGCCAAGAGCCTGGGTATCCCCCTGGACTTCCATGAGAAGCACGACACGCACATTCACATGCCGGAAGGGGCGACCCCGAAGGACGGCCCTAGCGCAGGCGTAGGCATGTGCACGGCCCTGGTGTCGGCCTTGACTGGCATTCCGGTGCGTGCCGATGTCGCAATGACCGGGGAAATCACCCTGCGTGGCCAAGTATTGGCTATCGGTGGTTTGAAAGAGAAATTGCTCGCCGCCCACCGAGGTGGCATCAAGACTGTGATCATTCCTGAAGAGAATGTTCGCGACTTGAAAGAAATTCCTGACAATATCAAGCAAGATCTTCAGATTAAACCGGTTAAATGGATTGACGAGGTCCTGCAAATTGCGCTGCAATACGCGCCGGAGCCCTTGCCGGATGTGGCTCCGGAGATTGTCGCGAAGGATGAAAAGCGCGAGTCAGATTCCAAGGAAAGAATTAGCACGCATTAATGCGATTAAGCCGGGGGGCTTCCTTGACAGCTTTTTAGAGCCCTTGTTATAAAGCGGCTCTTAAGTGTCTGTAGGCCATTCAGCACTGGCTTTTGTTTTTACCAAAAAACTTAGAATCATACTCAATAGAAATATAAGGGGACTTAGAGTGAACAAGTCGGAACTGATTGATGCTATCGCTGCATCCGCTGATATCCCGAAAGCTGCTGCTGGCCGTGCGCTGGATGCAGTAATCGAATCCGTCACTGGCGCTCTGAAGGCCGGCGACTCCGTGGTCCTGGTAGGCTTCGGTACTTTCTCTGTGACTGACCGCCCAGCCCGCACTGGCCGTAACCCACAGACTGGCAAAGCACTGCAAATCGCTGCTGCCAAGAAACCAGGTTTCAAAGCCGGTAAAGCCCTGAAAGAAGCCGTTAACTAAGCTTAGCTCAAGCCTTACCTACCCGGGTCGGACGCAAGTCTGGCCTGGCAGCGGAGCGGCAGCTGACCTACGTATCCATTGGGTCACTACGCCGGGGGTGTGGGTTCAAACCCCCGTCCGCTCCGCCAGTTACGAGAAGGCGCATCCTCGGATGCGCCTTTCTTCTATCCGGACTCTACCCACGCTCCACGGTTGCCTATTTTTGAAGTTCAACCGTTTCTGGGGGACGCATGCTGCAAAATATCAGGGACAATTCACAAGGCTGGATTGCCAAGACCATTATCGGGATCATCGTCGCATTGATGGCGTTCACCGGTATCGAAGCCATTTTCCAGGCTTCGGGTAACAGTAAACAGGACGTGGCCAAGGTCAACGGTGAAGAGATCACCCAGACCGAGCTGAGCCAAGCCGTCGACATGCAACGTCGCCAGCTGATGCAACAGCTGGGTAAGGATTTCGATGCTTCGCTGCTGGACGAAAAACTGCTGCGCGAGGCGGCCCTCAAGGGGCTGATCGATCGCAAGTTGCTACTGCAAGGTGCGGCCGATTCAAAGTTTGGCTTCTCTGAAGCTGCGCTGGACCAGGTGATCCTGCAGACGCCGGAGTTCCAGGTGGACGGCAAGTTCAGCGCCGAACGCTTTGACCAGGTGATTCGTCAGTTGGGCTACAGCCGTATGCAATTCCGTCAGATGCTGACCCAGGAAATGCTCATCGGCCAGGTTCGCGCAGGTATCGCCGGCAGTGGTTTCGTCACCGACGCCGAAGTGCTGGCATTCGCCCGTCTGGAAAAACAGACCCGCGACTTCGCCACCGTCAACATCAAGGCCAACCCTGCCGCGGTGAAACTCACCGACGACGAGGTCAAGGCTTACTACGACCAGCACGCCAAAGAGTTCATGACCCCTGATCAAGTGGTTATCGACTACCTGGAATTGAAGAAGTCGTCCTTCTTCGACGAGGTCAGCGTCAAGGACGATGAACTGCAGGCTGCCTATCAGAAAGAAATCGCCAACCTCGCTGAACAGCGTCGTGCTGCGCACATCCTGATTGAAGTCAACGACAAGGTCACCGACGCACAAGCCAAGGCCAAGATCGAAGAAATCCAGGCTCGCCTGGCCAAGGGCGAGAAATTCGAAGCCCTGGCCAAGGAGTTCTCTCAGGATCCAGGTTCGGCCAACAGTGGCGGCGATCTGGGCTTTGCCGGCCCAGGCGTTTACGACCCGGAGTTTGAAACCGCGTTGTACGCGTTGAAGAAGGACCAGGTCTCGGCACCAGTGCGCAGCACCTTCGGTTGGCACTTGATCAAGCTGTTGGGCGTTGAGGCACCGCAAGTGCCTACGTTTGCCAGCCTGAAAGACAAGTTGACCAAAGAGCTCAAGACCCAGCAAGTCGAGCAGCGTTTTGTCGAAGCGACCAAGCAATTGGAAGATGCGGCATTTGAAGCGTCCGACCTGGCCCAGCCGGCGTCCGACCTGAAGCTGACCGTGCATACCTCCGCGCCGTTTGGCCGTGAAGGTGGCGAAGGTGTTGCGGCCAACCGTGCCGTGGTCACCGCTGCGTTCAGCCCGGAAGTGTTGGATGAGGGTGCCAACAGCGCCGCCATCGAGCTGGACCCGGAAACCATCATCGTGCTGCGTGCCAAGGAGCATCTGAAGCCTGCGCAACTGCCGCTGGAAAGCGTCAATGCCTCGATTCGTACGCAGATGGCCAAGGAGCGCGCCAGCGCGGCTGCCAAGACTCACGCTGACGAGTTGATCGCCAGCCTGCGTGATGGCAAGACCCCGCTGAACCAGCCGGTCGACGGCCAGGCGTGGAAGGTCACTGAAGCGGCTACTCGTAGCCAGGAAGCGATCGACCCTGCCGTGCTGCAAGCCCTGTTCCGCATGCCCAAGCCTGCGGCCAAGGACAAGCCGACCTTTACCACCGTGACCCTGGCTGACGGTAGCCTGGTGATCGTTCGCTTGAACGGCGTCAACGAAGCCGCTGCACCAACGGACGAAGAAAAGGCGCAATACCGCCGCTTCCTCGCTTCGCGTATCGGTCAGCAGGATTTCGCGGCCTACCGCAAGCAGTTGGAAATCAAGGCTGACATCAAGAAGTACTGATGTCGGTTTGAACAAAAAAGCCCTCGGCCTGAACAGTCCGGGGGTTTTTTATGTGCGCTAGACTGGGCATTCACTGTCGCGGACCAAGGAGTTTTAAGCGTGTTCGATCAAGGAAGTGAGGGGGTGGTGATCCGCCGCGCCAGTGTGGCGGATGCCCCGGCGGTTTTGCAGGTGTTCGACGAAGTGATTGTCTGGTTCGGGTCCAGGGGCAATCACGGTCAATGGGGAACTGAGCCCTGGTCAGCCTCGCCGCGGCGGGTTGCGCAAGTAACCGATGCCTGCGCGATGCCGGGTGCGTGGGTGGCACAGGACAGCAGCGGCCAGGTCCTGGCGGCACTCGTGTTGGGCGAGCCCATGGCTTATGTGCCCGCAGCGACAGAACCTGAGGTCTATGTGCGGCTGCTGATCGCCTCGCGGGATCAGCGCGTACGGGGTATTGGTCGGCGCCTCATGGCGTTCGCCGACGACCGTGCCCGTGCTGCGGGAGTGAGGCGTTTGCGTGTGGACTGCTACGGCGGCGGGACCGGCGACCTGGTTCGGTTTTATGAGTCCTGCGGATATGAGCGCATTTCAATGTTCGACCTGGAGGGATGGCCGGGCCAGTTGTTGGGGCGAAGCCTTTTGTGCGCCGGCCAGGGCAGCAGCATTAGCAGCACAACCGCCCATGGAAATGTGCCGACACCCCATCCCTGGAGCAACACGCCGCCTGCCAAACCGCCGCCCGCGATGCCCAGGTTCCAGCCGGTCACCAGCATCGACTGCGCCGCATCCGCCGACTCGCCTGCCGACTTGGCCAGCGCTGTTTGCAGGAGCGCGGGCAGTCCGCCGAAGGCCAGGCCCCATAGCGCGACGGCGGTGTAGATGACCGCTGGCAGGTCGATCCAGAACGCCAGCGCCAAGGCGACCAGGCCAAACAGCGCGCAACTGATCAGCAGCAGTGCGCGCAACCACCGACCAATCAATACGCCTGCCAGCCAGATGCTCAACAATGCGGCGAGGCCGAACACCAGCAGCACCCGATCGATATCCGCAACAATTCCCGCCGGTACCAGCAGCGGGGCGATATAGGTATAGAGAATGTTATGGGCCAGCACGTAGGTGAAGGTCACCCACAGCACCGGACGAATGCCTGGCAATGTCAGCACTTGATGCAGCCCCAAGCGTTTTGTTTTGTGCCGCGTTCGCCGGCAAAATCCGGAAGTTGCCAGCGCGCCCAGATCAGTACCACCATCGAGTCCCTCAACCATGCGTCGGCTAAATTGCGCGTATTTATTGATCACCTGTGCGCCGGGCTTTTTCCTACAGGTGGCGTCTCGTAGGGCTGTGACGTTTTACCGACAGGAATGCGCGCGCCAAGGCCTCGTTCTGTTGCACAATACCGCCCTGACTGTTTTCCTCGGGATTTTCAATGTCGACATCATTTTACTTGCGTAGCCTTGGGGTGGCGCTAGTGTTGGCGGGCGCCGCGGGCTGCTCGTCACCCAAGACCGCTATCTATGAACATGAGAGTTTCGACGACTCCGGCACGTTTTCGCGGGATTACCCGGTCAGTGATGTCGCCGCGTGCGAAGCCGCGCGCCGTGCCCTGCTTAGCCAGGGCTACATCATCACCAGTAACGATTCGAAAGTGGTCGTGGGTAACAAGAGCTTTCAGCAGACGGGCGAGAGCCACCTGCAGATTAGCTTCAACGTGGTGTGTGCCGATGATGGCAAAGGCACCAACCATTCAACAATGTTTGCCAACGCCTTGCAGGATCGCTACGCGCTGAAGAAGGTCAACAACTCCGCGAGTGTGGGTGTGGGTGTGCTGGGGTCCGTGTCGATGCCAATCGGCTCTACCGATGACTCGATGGTGAAAGTGGCCAGTGAGACCGTGTCCGCGCCGAAGTTCTACGATCGTTACTTTGCGCTGGTGGACGTGTTCCTGCCGCAAGAGGTGAAGAAGGCCGAGAATATCCCTGAGAAGCCGAAGGCTGACCTGGGGGTGCCGGAACCTAAAGCCGCCCCGGCTGCCGAGACGGTCGAGAAGGTCGAGCCGCCGAACGACCCGCCTGCCACTTCACAACCCGTGGCGCCGCCTGCCGAGGCCGCGCCGATTGCCCCGCAAGCAGAGCCTGCACCGGCTGCCACGAACCCGGAGCTGCCTGCGCCGACCGAAGCGATTCCGCCCCTGCCGACGCCTGCACAGTAACTCAGACCGCTGCGGGGTTCGTCTTGTCGACGTTGATCCCGTAGCGGCTGATTGCCTCGCTGACGTTATCGCGACCGATCACACCGTCATCCGCCAGCGCCTTCAAGGCCGCCAGCACGATGAAGTGCCGGTCCACTTCGAAGAATGCCCGCAGGGTTTCTCGGGTATCCGATTGCCCGAAGCCATCCGTACCCAATGCCACAAAGCGCCGGCCAGGTACGAAAGGGCGGACCTGATCGGCGAAAAGTTTCATGTAGTCTGTCGCCACCACCACGGGTCCCGTTTCGCCGGCCAAGCATTGCTCCACATAACTTATCCGTGGCTCGCTCTTCGGGTGCAGCAGGTTCCAGCGCTCGGCGTCATGGCCATCGCGACGCAATTCGGTAAGGCTGGTTGCGCTCCACACGTTGCTTTGCACGCCAAAGTCTTTCTCCAGCAATTCAGCCGCCGCCATGACTTCCCGCAGGATTGAGCCACTGCCCATCAGTTGCACCTGAGCCTGCTCGCTGGCGTTCAATCGGTACAAGCCCTTGAGAATTCCATCTTCCACGCCATCAGGCATCGCTGGGTGCGGGTAGTTTTCGTTGAGCAGGGTGATGTAGTAGTAAATGTCCTCTTGGTCGACATACATCCGCCGCATGCCTTCGCGAATGATCACCGCCAGCTCGTAGGCAAACGTCGGGTCGTAAGACACACAGCACGGAATCACCGACGATAGGATATGGCTGTGCCCATCGTCATGTTGCAAGCCTTCACCCATCAGCGTGGTGCGGCCGGCCGTGGCACCGAGCAGGAAGCCGCGCGCCCTTGCATCGCCTGCCGCCCAGGCAAGATCACCGACGCGCTGGAAGCCGAACATGGAGTAGAAAATATAGAACGGAACGGTCATCAAACCGTGGTTGCTGTAGGACGTACTCGCCGCGATCCATGAGGAAATGGCGCCGGATTCATTCAGGCCTTCCTGCATGATCTGTCCGTCCTTGCTCTCCTTGTAGTAGCTCAGTTGCCCGGCGTCCTGTGGGGTATAGAGCTGGCCGACGGCGGAATGAATACCGATCTGACGGAACAGGCTTTCCATGCCGAAGGTACGCGATTCATCTGGCACGATGGGCACGATCAGTTTGCCCAGGTGCGGGTCCTTGAGCAGGGTGCCAAGGACGCGCACGAAGGCCATGGTGGTGGAGATCGCGCGTTCGCCGGTGTCTTTAAGCTGGGTGGCGAAGGCACTCAGTTCAGGGATTTGCAACGATTCGACCGCACTGTGTCGCGCCGGTACGTAGCCGCCGAGGGCCTGGCGGCGTGCAGCGAAGTAGCGGGCTTCTTCGCTATCCGCGGCAGGCTTGATGTACGGGATATCGGCGAGCTGGTCGTCGGCCACTTCCAGGCCGAAGCGGTCGCGGAAGGCTCTTACAGCGTCGGCGCCCATTTTCTTGAGTTGGTGATTGATGTTCTGGCCTTCGCCAGCTTCGCCCATGCCAAAGCCCTTGACGGTTTTCGCCAGGATCACGGTAGGTCGGCCGCTGTGGCGCACGGCGGCGGCGTAGGCGTTGTAGACCTTGTCCGGGTCATGCCCGCCCCGTGAGAGTTTCCAGATATCGTCGTCGGACATGTCCGCAACCAACGCCAGCAATTCCGGATATTTGCCGAAGAAATGTTCGCGCACATAAGCGCCGTTCTGGGACTTGTAGTTCTGATAGTCGCCGTCCACGCATTCCATCATGCGCTGGCGCAGCAGGCCGCTTTGGTCTTTTTCCAGTAGCGCGTCCCAGCCACCGCCCCAGATCACTTTGATCACGTTCCAGCCGGCGGCGCGGTACAGGCTTTCGAACTCCTGGATCACCTTGGCGTTGCCGCGCACTGGGCCGTCCAGGCGTTGCAGGTTGCAGTTGACCACAAAGATCAGGTTGTCGAGTTTCTCGCGACCCGCCAGGGAGATGGCGGCCAGGGATTCCGGCTGGTCCATTTCGCCATCACCGAGGAAGGCCCAGACTTTGCGCCCTTGGTGCTGCTTGAGGCCGCGCAATTCCAGATAGCGCATAAAGCGCGCCTGGTAAGCGGCGGTGATCGGACCGAGGCCCATGGACACGGTGGGGAATTGCCAGAAGTCCGGCATCAGCCGTGGGTGCGGATAGGACGAAATGCCCTCGCCACCGGCCTCGCGGCGGAAGTTGTCGAGCTGCGCTTCGCTGATGCGGCCTTCCAGGTAGGCGCGGCCGTAGATACCAGGTGAGGAGTGACCTTGGATATACACCAGGTCGCCGTCAAAGGTATCGGTGCGCCCACGGAAGAAGTGATCGAAGCCTACGTCATACAGCACAGCAGCTGACGCATAGGTCGCAATATGCCCACCAACGCCGGAGTGTTTGCCTGCGCGCAATACCATCGCCATGGCGTTCCAGCGAATAAACGCATTGGTACGGCGTTCGATGGCCAGGTTGCCGGGGTAGGGCAGTTGGCGGTCCACCGGGAGGGTGTTGACGTAGGGGGTGGTAACCCGCCCATAGAAGTCGCCATGCCGCGCCACGTCGAAATCCAGCAACTGATCGATCAGGTAGTGCGCGCGCGGGCGGCCTTCGGTGGACAACACCGATTCGATGGACTCCAGCCACTCGCGGGTTTCCTGTGGATCGTCGTCGCGTCTGACTGCGTTGTTCGGGGTCATGTGAAGCTCCAGGGTAGGCGGAATTCAAGTGACGGGCTCCTCGTGGGAGTGCCGTCAATGTAATTGCAATTGCAACTACATAGCCGAATCTAGCGCGGGATGAGCTACTATTGCAACCTTCTTGAAATCCCTCGGATGGTGTTGCATGTCGTCGAAAGAGCCTGATGTATGGTTCCGTTTTGTCAGGGCCCACAGGACGGTCATCCGTGAAATCGAACGCCGCCTGGCCGAGGCGGACTTGCCGCCCTATGCCTGGTACGACGCCTTGTGGGGCCTGGAAAGCGGGCCCGATGGCACCCGCCGCATGCACGAGCTGGCGGATGTGTTGGCCATCGAGCGCTACAACCTCACGCGTCTGGTCGACCGCCTGGAAAAGGATGGCTTGGTCGTGCGTTCGCGCTCCGATGGCGACGGCCGCGCGGCGTTTGCCTCGATCACCGATGCCGGCCGGGTGTTGCGTAAAAAAATGTGGAAGATCTACGAAAGCACGGTGGATGAGTTGTTCCTGTCGCAGATCGAACCGGCGCAGCGCCAGGGGTATGCGGATGCGCTGGAGCGCACGGCGGGGCTGGCGATGGAGGCCGGGGTACAGACCCGCAGCCGGCGCAAATCCTGAAACTCAGTGGAGATCCAGTGTGGGAGCTCCAATTCATTTGAGTGGGTACCGGGCCATCGCTGTTTCCACCTGCTGAATATCAATGCGCCCCTCATCCGCCAACGCCCGCAGCGCCATCACCACAATCCAATACCGACTCGGCGCACCGGCCTGCACCGACCCCGCTCCCAGCGCCACAAACCGCGCATCCATATGAGCGGCCAACTGATCGACAATCGCCTGCGGATACCCGGTGACGGCAACCACCGGCGCCGCATTTGCGGCGAGGCATTCACGCAGATGGCAACTGCGCTTGGGCGCTGTGGGGTGCAGCCGATTCCAGCGTTCAGCCGCTGCAGCCTCACGTGCCAGTCGCGTGTAACTGGGGCAACTCCACACCTGGGCCTTGATGTCCCAGTCCTGCTTCAATAACCGTGCGGCATGCAGCGCGTCTTCCAGTGCCCGGCCCGCACCGAGCAAACGTACGTCGCCCGTGTGGTCACGCTTGATTGGGTACATGCCCTTGAGCGCGTCCTCGCGATCCTGCGCGCTCAGCACCCCTGCGCTTTGCTGATCATGCAACGCCAGGTAATAAAACCCCGGTTCACCGTCGACATACAGCGTGTGCAAGCCAGCCAACACGATTGCCCGGGCTTCTTCGCCGGAAGCCGGGTCGTACGGCGTGCAACGTGGATGGGTAGCGAGCCACAGCGGCAGGGAAGGTTGTGCACCTTTGGGCCAGTGCGAAGGCTGGTTTTCGATGTCGTTACACAGGATGCCGCGCTGCTGGGTCACGTCCGCCAGCGCACTCAACTGTGCCGATGATTGCGCGCTGTGTAGGTACAGCAAGGGTTTTTCGACGGTATTGCGCGCAAACCAGCGGGGCCAGTTCCCCACACGCCGGGAGCGTGACTGGCCGCGAATCACCCACGCCTGTCGGCTGGATTCGAGCGTGTTGGCCATGGTCATCACGGTGTACAGCGGTGAGCTGGGAGGGTCTTCTGCGGCGCTCAAAACGTCGATGCAGCGTTGCGCGCAGTCAAGGGTGGAGGCGGGCATGGGCGAGTCACCTGGTAACAGATGCGCCTACCCTAATCGAATTCTTTATATGATTGCAATTGCAATGATTGCAATCGCACCTCAAGTCCTGGCGACTAAATCCATAAAGCGCTGCTACGTTTAATCCTGAAGTGCAGGAACGTCATGGCGCAGACATTTTTTCGTCATCACGGCACTTTAGGCTTGTGATGAATGTCATTTGTTTGCAACCGCTTTTAATTCAAAAAAGGAGTCCCCCATGGACGATTACCAGGAAGAGCTGCTCGAGTACCAGGCCTTTGAATGGGACCCGCTGGAACCCGCAGACGATGCAACCGAGCTGTAAGACCGACTTCAGGCGGAATGCCGCTGACTGCGGCGAAATTCCCCTGGGGTCTGGTTGTTCCACCGCCTGAACGCCCGCTGGAAGGCTTGGGCCGAGGCAAAACCGAGCAAGTAGGCGATCTCGCCGAACGCCAGTTCCGTGTCGCGAATATAGGTCATGGCCAGGTCGCGGCGGGTATCGTTGAGAATTGCGCGGAACTGAGTGCCTTCTTCGGCCAGTTTGCGGCGTAGCGTCCAAGTCGGCAGCTTCAAGCGTGCCGCCACTTCTTCCAGGTCGGGTTCCCGGCCGCCATTGAGCATCGGCCCGAGCAACCGGGTAATGCGCTCGCGCAGGCTGCGGGTGCGGGTCAATTGCTCCAACTCTCTCTCACAAAGTTGTAACAACAAGTTCCAGGTGCTTGGGCAGTGCTGCGGGTTGCGCAGGGCCAGGGTTTGCTGGTTGAGGCGCAATTGGTTGGCCTCGGCGCTGAAGTGAATGTCTCCGAGCGCGTGGTACTGATCGGCATACACCGGTGCTTCAAATTCGATGTCGATGCGTTGTGCCTGCACCCGGTGCTGGGCCAGGCTCGACAATTGATGCAGCCAGCCGGCGATGATCGAGTCGACCACAAAGCGGTTGAAGGCGTTGTAGGGGCTGATGGAGTAGAAGCGCAGCCAGGCGCCTTCGGCATCCTCGACAAAGCTCGACTGCCCGCGATAATTGGAGCCGTACAGTGCTTCGAAACGAGTCAATGTGCGCGCAGCCTCGCGTACGTTGGGCGCCTGGGCGGCAGTGACGCCCGCGAGCCCTGACTGGCTCAAGCGGCTGAACTGGCCCATGCGCAAACCCAGGCTTGGGTCGCCGGTGAGCTGGATGGCCGCATGGCCAAGGCGCATGTAACGCGGGATCGATAAGCGTGCTCCGGCCTCGGCGAGGCGGGCCGGGTCGAGGCCGTATTGCAGCAGCAGCGGCTGCGGATCCAGGCCGTGGCTGTGGATGGCATCCGCCAGGGTGTGCACGAAGCCCACCGACAGGTCCCCCAGCCGTACGGGCTTCACAGCCAGATATTCAACAAGCGCGCACCACGGGCGTCGCTATCTGCGCTGATGTGCCCGTTGCGGCTGAGGAAGCTATGCCCAGCAGTGCCCAGGTCCCAGAACTGTCCGCGCAGGAACACGCTCATGCCGGCGCTTGCCTGACTGACGGGCGGCTGGCTGATCAGCGTGAGACGGCGCCAGGCTTCGCCTTCACTGAGTTCTTCGGGCTTGAGGCTGATTTCAGTCGGGGTGGAGACGCTTTTGAAACCGCGCCATGGGCGGTCCCAGGTGTCACGTCCCAGCACAAGGGCCGGCACTGCTATCAACTGCGCGCCGTGTTCGTTGAGTTTGCGGTAGTTGTCCGGGTACCAGCTGTCGCTGCCCACCAGCACGCCCAGTCGACCGGCCGGGGTGTCGACCACGCTGACGACGTTTTCATCACCGGGTTCGATAAAGCCACGTTCATCGTAGATCGGGTAGAGCTGACGCTGCGGCTCGCCGACGGGCAAACCGTCGGCGCTGAAGACAACGCTGGCGTTATACAGCGCACCATGGCCGACCTGCAGCTGTCCCTGACTGACGCTTGGGTTGGGCAGGGTGATGGAGCCGGCCACCAAGGTCACGCCAAACTCCTTGGCCAGGCCGCCAAACAACACCTGATAGTCCCGCGCCATGCCATCGGCTTTCATGCGCAGGTAGGCGTCGTCGGTGCGGTTGTCGCCCGTGGCGCTGATCCACGCGCGCGCAAACATCAGTGGGTTGCTGACCGACAGCCAATTCATCGCATCCTTCGCGTGGAGAGCCTGGTAGACCTCGTTCTTCTCGCCTATGAGCATCAGCCAGGTGCCAATATGTTCGGGCAGTACCACGATGGTCTTGTCGTTGATCAGCCCTTGGTCGCGGGCTTTTTGCAGGTAGGCCGACAGCTTCAGGTGCAGGCGCTCCAGGCTCTGGTAGTCGGCCGGAAACAGCTCCGGCTGGATGCCCAGCAAGTTGCCACGGTCAGCCGGCAGGCCTTCGTTGACGGCGAGGGTGATGCGCAGGTCCGACAGGTAATGCGCCACGGGGCGCTCCTGGGTCCAGACCAGATACGCGGCGACGGCGGCAACCAGGGCCATGGTGGCGGTAAAAGCTAGAAGTTTACGCATGGGGCAACAGACAACAGACCGTGTGCAGGGTTCGCCGACTAGGGTAGGGCCCATGGGCCGGCTTGCCAAGGGGCACTGTGCATTTGGATCAATAACTTGTCAGTTTCAGTCATTGAGCGGTAGTGCGCCGGCTCTTAGTCTGTGGGACATAAACCGATGGCGGGCCGCATGAGCCTGTCACGCCCCCGTGATGATCCGTTGTGGAGCTTGACCATGACCGCTGTTGCCTACCCGCACCTGCTGGCCCCGTTGGACCTGGGTTTTACCACCTTGCGCAACCGTACCCTGATGGGCTCGATGCACACAGGCCTTGAAGAAAAGCCCGGCGGTTTCGAACGCATGGCCGCCTATTTTGCCGAGCGCGCCCGTGGCGGCGTTGGCCTGATGGTCACGGGCGGCATTGGCCCGAATGACGAGGGCGGGGTGTACGCCGGCGCGGCCAAGCTGACCACCGACGAAGAAGCGCAAAAACACAAGATCGTGACCAACGCCGTGCACGAGGCGGGCGGCAAGATCTGCATGCAGATCCTCCACGCCGGTCGTTATGCCTACAGCCCTAAACAAGTTGCACCGAGCGCGATCCAGGCGCCGATCAACCCGTTCAAGCCCAAGGAGCTGGACGAAGAAGGCATCGAAAAGCAGATCCAGGATTTTGTCACCTGTTCGTTGCTGGCTCAGGTCGCCGAGTACGACGGCGTGGAAATCATGGGGTCCGAAGGCTACTTCATTAACCAGTTCCTCGCCGCCCACACCAACCATCGCACCGACCGTTGGGGCGGTAGCTACGAAAACCGCATGCGCCTTGCGGTGGATATCGTGCGCCGTGTGCGTGAAGCCGTCGGCCCGAATTTCATCATTATCTTCCGCCTGTCGATGCTCGATCTGGTGGAGGGCGGCAGCAGCTGGGAAGAAATTGTGCAGTTGGCCAAGGCTATCGAAGGCGCCGGTGCGACCCTTATCAACACCGGGATTGGCTGGCACGAAGCGCGTATCCCGACCATCGCCACCAAGGTGCCGCGCGGCGCGTTCAGCAAAGTCACCGCCAAACTGCGCGGTGCGGTGCAGATTCCGCTGATTACTACCAACCGCATCAACACCCCGGAAATCGCCGAGCAGATCCTCGCCGAGGGCGATGCCGACATGGTGTCCATGGCGCGCCCATTCCTGGCCGACCCGGAATTCGTCAACAAGGCCGCCGCTGGCCGTGCCGATGAAATCAACACCTGTATCGGCTGCAATCAGGCCTGCCTGGACCACACCTTCGGCGGCAAGCTGACCACCTGTTTGGTCAACCCGCGCGCGTGCTATGAGACCGAGCTCAATTACCTGCCCGTGCAGCAAATCAAGAAGATCGCCGTGGTTGGTGCCGGTCCTGCCGGTCTGGCGGCGGCAACCGTGGCTGCGGAGCGCGGCCATCAGGTGACGCTGTTTGATTCCGCCAGCGAGATCGGCGGCCAGTTCAATATCGCCAAGCGCGTGCCGGGCAAGGAGGAGTTCTTCGAAACCCTGCGCTACTTCAAACGCAAATTGCAGACCACCCACGTGGAGCTTTGCCTCAATACCCGTGTGGACGTGGCGCAACTGGCGGCGGGCGGTTATGACGAGATCATCCTGGCTACCGGCATCGCGCCGCGTACCCCGGCGATCCCGGGGGTCGAGAATGCCAAGGTACTGAGCTACCTGGACGTGATCCTCGAACGCAAGCCGGTAGGCAAGCGCGTAGCGGTGATCGGCGCCGGTGGTATCGGTTTCGACGTCTCGGAATTTCTCGTGCACCAAGGTGTGTCCACCAGCCTGGACCGCGAAGCGTTCTGGAAAGAGTGGGGCATCGACACCCAGCTGCAAGCCCGCGGTGGTGTAGCCGGTATCAAACCGCAACCCCATGCGCCGGCGCGTGAAGTGTTCTTGCTGCAACGCAAGACTTCCAAGGTGGGCGACGGCCTGGGCAAGACTACCGGCTGGATCCACCGTACCGGTTTGAAGAACAAGCAGGTGCAGATGCTCAACAGCGTCGAGTATTTGAAAATCGACGATGAAGGCCTGCATATCCGCATTGGCGCCGAGGGTGAACCCCAAGTGCTGGCGGTGGACAACATCGTCATCTGCGCCGGCCAGGACCCGCTGCGCGAACTGCAGGACGGCCTGGTCGCGGCGGGCCAGAACGTGCACCTGATCGGCGGCGCCGATGTGGCGGCCGAGCTGGATGCCAAGCGCGCTATCAATCAGGGTTCACGCCTCGCTGCCGAACTGTAAGAACCCAAACGGGGCGGTGTTAGACTACCGCCCCATTTTTCATGCAGATGTTTCCCGATGGGCCCCTTCGATTGGTTTCCCCGCGCACCGCTTGAACCCTTGCAGCTGGATTGGCTGCAAGGGGTCGAGCTGGCCGTGTTGCGCCTGGATTGTATCGACCCGCTGATCAGTGGCAACAAATGGTTCAAGCTCAGCGGGCATCTAGCGCAGGCGCAAAACGCCCGCGGCATCATCAGCCTGGGCGGCGCTTACTCCAACCATTTGCACGCGTTAGCCGCTGCCGGCAAGCGTTTTGACTTCCCTACCGTAGGCCTGCTGCGCGGGCATCCACAAGACACCCCTACTGTCCTCGACTTGAAGGCTTTTGGCATGCAATTGCATTGGCTGGGTTATGGCGGCTACCGCGCGCGCCATGAACCGGACTTTTGGCTGCCGTGGCGTGAGCAGTATCCCCATCTGCATCCCGTGCCTGAAGGCGGCGGTGGTAGTGCGGGTGCATTGGGTTGCTCCGTGTTGGTCGAGCAGGTGCGGGCGCAATTGCCCGCGCGGGGGTGGGCCGATTACGACGCTTGGTGGTTAGCTGCGGGCACTGGCACCACATTGGCCGGCCTGGTGCTGGCAGAGGCGGGCGCGCGCTTGGTGTATGGCGCCATGGCGGTGCCGGACGATCACGGCGTAACGCAGAACGTCGACGCTATCGTGCAGGGCGGTTATGAATTGTTGGACGCTAGCCGAGGTGGTTTTGCCAAGGTCGATCCGCTGCTGCTCGACTTTATTGACACCACGCAGCGAGCCTGCGGGTTGCCATTGGAGCCGCTCTACACCGGCAAGGCGTTACTGGCGTTGAAGCTGCAGATCGAAGCCGGGCGCTTCTCCCCCGGCACACGCCTGATCTTCGTCCACACCGGCGGCCTGCAGGGCTGTCGAGGGTTCAATGCCTGACACAGAACCCCTGTGGGAGCTGGCTTGCCTGCGTTCGGCCAGCGTGGTTGACGGGGCGCCTCAGATCAAAATCAAAAGCCAGGCGGTCTGACAGCCGACCGAGATCGTTTGGGGCGTGCTTGGTCAAAAATGTGGGAGCGGGCTTGCTCGCGAAGGGGGCGTGTCATTTGGCAGATTTGCTGACTGACGCAACCCCATCGCGAGCAAACCGACCCGGTATCATCCGCAACGCCGTGTTATCCCGCAGGATGTAATGGTGAGCAATTCCCGCCAGTGCATGCAGCCCGATCAGCCAATAACCGACCTTGCCGAACCAGACATGCCAGCCTTCAATCTGATTGGCGAGGTCCTTGTTCTCGCCAATCAACGGCGGCAACTCCATGCCATAGAAACTCACCGAATGCCCCTCGGCACTGACAATCAGCCAACCGGCAATCGGCATGCCGATCATCAACGCATACAACGCGACATGCATCAGCGTAGCCAGCAAACGCTGCCATTGTGGCGGTGCAGGTAGGATCTTCGGTGCGACGCCCAGGCTGCGCGCAAACAACCGCAGCCACACCAGCACAAACACGGTAAGGCCAAACATAAAGTGCATTTCGACGATCAACGTTCGCGCACCGCTGCCTTTCGGAAACTGGCCGCGCAGTTCAATGCAGGCGTAGACCACTGCCAGCAGCACCACCATCAACCAGTGCAACGCGATCGACAGGGTGCTGTAGCGCGTATCGGAGTTTTTCCACGGCATCGCTGTGTTCCTCACTTATCAGGTCAGACCTCCGTTCTTTAATGACGAAGTCCTTTTAATGTAAGCCTGTTTTGTGCGTTTTACGCGGTGCGACTGCGCTTTTCTTGACCTCGGTCAGTGGCTCTGCGGCATTTCCCCACGCGCCAGGCGCGCATTGATGTCGGCGATCACCGAAGGCAGGTCGTTGATGGTGTCGATCAGGTAGTGCGGGCGCGAGCCTTCGAACATCGCTTCGACGCGCTTGCGCTCGCTGGCCAAAGTGGCGGCGTCAAGGGCGCTGAACTGCGCGTAGGTCAATCCCAGTGCGTTGCCGGAACAGGTCAGGGCAACGGTCCACATACCGGCGCGGCGGCCTTCGAGGATACCCGGCACCGTGTCGTCAACCTTTACGCACGCTGCCACATCATCGATACCCAGCGCGATCACATTAGCCAGCGCCTGGGCTGGCCAGGGGCGACCATTGGGCACTTCATCGGTGGCCACTACATGATCGGCGATATAACCGTTGGTGGCCGCCAGTGCGACGACTTTATCCATCACTTGTTTGGGGTAGCCGGAGCAGGAACCGATCTTTATGCCTTGCACGCGCAGCCGTGCGATGGTGTCGAGGGCACCGGGAATAAGCGTCGAGTGCTCGGCGATCTTCTCGATCTGCAATGGCATGAAGCGTTGGTAGATAGCGGTTACGTCGTCATCGCTCGGCGTGCGGCCGAAGGCTTTGCGGTAGCGTTCGGCGACCTGCGGCTGGTCGCACAGGGTGCGGATGTGGTCCCACTTGCCCATCCCCATCGGGCCACGGGCTTCTTCGATGGAGACTTGCACGTCGAATTCGGCAAAGGCTTCGACAAAAATCTGCGTGGGTGCGAAGGAGCCGAAGTCGACCACGGTGCCGGCCCAGTCGAGGATCACAGCTTGCAGGGCGTTGGGGTTCTGGTAGTTCATGCGTGTGTTCCGAAGGAAGAGAGGGTGATGCCCATGGCTTGCAGTACTTCGCCAATGGCGGTGACGGCGGCGTTCATATCGGTGGCATCGACATGGCCGATGCAGCCCACGCGAAAGGTTTCCACCTGGGTCAATTTGCCCGGATACAGGATGAAACCCTTCGCCTTGACTCGTTCGTAAAAATCCTTGAATTGATAGCGCGGGTGTTGCGGAGCGTGGAAGGTGACGATGATCGGCGCCTGGATCGCCGCCGGTAGGAAGCTGCGCAGGCCCAGTTCGGCCATGCCATCCAGCAGCACCTGGCAGTTGCGTGCATAGCGTTGATGGCGCGCGGGCAGGCCGCCTTCTTCAACGTACTGCAGCAGCGCTTCGTGAAGGGCTGCGACCACGTGGGTCGGCGGGGTGAAGCGCCATTGGCCGGTCTTGGCCATGTAGCTGTGCTGGTCAAACAGGTCCATCGCCAGGGAATGGCAGTTGCCTTGGGCCGCGGCCAGCGCGGTTTTTTCGGCGAAGACAAAACCCATCCCCGGCACGCCTTCCAGGCATTTGCCGGAGGCGGCAATCAGAGCGTCGAACGGCACTTCTCGGGCGTCGATCGGCAGCGCACCAAAGGAACTCATGGCGTCGATGATCAGGCGCTTGCCGTGGTTTTTAATGACTTGGGCGATTTGCGGCAGTGGGTTGAGAATACCGGTGCTGGTTTCGCAGTGGATCAGCGCGACGTGGGTGATGGCCTTGTCGGCCTGCAGCAGCCGGTCGACGTCGGCGGCGGTGGTCGGTTTGTCTTCGGCGGTTTCAAAGGTGCTGAAATCGCGGCCGAGCACTTCGCAGATCCGGGCCAGGCGCTTGCCATAGGCACCGTTGATCAGCACCAGCACCTTGGCGTTGCGCGGTACGAGGGTGCCGATGGCGGCTTCGACAGCGAACGTGCCGCTGCCTTGCAATGGCACGCAATGGTGACTGTCGGCGCCGTTGAGAATCGCCAGCAGGTGTTCGCACGCACTGGCGGTGAGCTGGTTGAAACGGTCATCCCATGAACCCCAATCCACCATCATTGCCTGACGGGTCCGGGCGGAGGTGGTCAGGGGGCCAGGGGTCAGCAGGATCGGCGCGGTGGTCATCTCAAATTCTCGCAAGGCATCGGGGGCTGAAGCTACGGCGCCTAAATTGCAGTTTGGCTTGTCATCAATCAAATTGTTTGTTGTTATGCGAGCTATCAGTGAGGCCGATAGCTATGAATCTTTTTCAATTGCGCGCATTCGATGCCGTGGCCCGCGAAGGCAGTTTTACCCGTGCGGCGGCGCGGCTGTTCATCAGCCAACCGGCGGTAACCGGGCATATCAAGGCTCTGGAAGAGCACTACCAGATCCCGTTGCTGCGGCGTACCGCACGTCGGGTAGAGGTGACGCAGGAGGGCGCGCGCCTGGCGGCGATCACGCGGGCGATCTTCGGCCTGGTGGATGAAGCGCAGGCGATGCTGGAGGCCAACCGGCAATTGCTCACCGGGCGCCTGGAAGTGGCGGCGGACGGCCCGCATCTGGTGATGCCGATGATCGCCAGCCTGCGCGCGCGTTACCCTGGGATTACCGTCAACCTGCGCTTGGGCAACGCCCAGGAAACCCTGGCTGCGTTGTTGTCCGAGCATGCGGATGTGGCGGTACTCACCGAAGTGGAGCCGCGTAATGGCCTGCATCTGCTACCCCTGAGCGCGTCGCGGATCTGCGCGCTGGTGCCTGCCAGTCACCCCTGGGCGACCCTGCCCAAGGGTATCCGCCTGGATCAGCTCAACGACGTGATCATGGTGCTGCGCGAGCCCAGCTCCATCACCCGGCGCACCTTCGATGCCGCCTGCCTGGCTGCCGGTGTACAGCCCAAGGTGCTGCTGGAACTCGACAGCCGTGAGGCGGTGACCGAGGCCGTTGCTGCCGAATTGGGCGTAGGCGTGGTGTCGTCGATGGAAGTCAGCCCCGACCCGCGCGTGTGCGCCGTGCCGATCCAGGGCGAAGGGCTGCTGAATCACCACATGCTTGGCTGCATGGAGCGGCGGCGCTCATTGCGCTTGACTCAGGCATTTTTCGAGTTGGCACCCTGACGGTTTTTTGGTGGAACGATGCGTTCTTGCGCTATAAACTCTGCCCCCAAAGCGCCGGCCAGTAGACGTTTCGGCGCGATGGACGAAAAGAGAGTGAGTCATGGGCGCACAGTGGAAAGTCAAACATAAAGAAGCGGCATCCAATGCCAAGGGCAAGATCTTCGGCAAGCTGGTGAAAGAAATCACCATCGCCGCCCGCAACGGCGCCGACACCGCGACCAACGCCCACCTGCGTCTGGTGGTGGAACAGGCCAAAAAGGCCTCGATGCCCAAGGAAACCCTGGAACGCGCGATCAAGAAAGGCGCCGGTCTGCTCGGCGAAACCGTGCAATACCACCGTGTCACCTACGAAGGGTTCGCCCCGCACCAGGTGCCGCTTATCGTCGAGTGCGTGACCGACAACATCAACCGCACCGTGGCTGAAATCCGTGTGGCGTTCCGCAAGGGTCAACTGGGTGCCTCCGGCTCCGTGGCGTGGGACTTCAACCACGTCGGCCTGATCGAAGCCTCGCCGGACAGCCCGGACGCCGATCCGGAAATGGCCGCGATTGAAGCCGGGGCCCAGGATTTCGAAGACGGCGAAGAAGAGGGCACCACCCTGTTCATCACCGAAACCACCGACCTGGACGCCGTACAAAAGGCCTTGCCGGAGCAGGGTTTCACCGTGCTGTCGGCCAAGCTGGGTTACCTCTCGAAAAACCCGGTGAGCGGTTTGAGCGCCGAGCAGATGGCCGAAGTCGAAGCCTTCCTGGAAGGCCTGGACAACCATGATGACGTGCAGGATATGTTCGTCGGTCTGGCTGGCTGAAACGCGGTAAAAAGTGTGGGCTGGCTTGCCTGCGATAGCGGTGTATCAGTCACTGAAAAAGTGAATGACACGAGCTCATCGCAGGCAAGCCAGCTCCCACATTTGAATCGAGTTTCAGTCCCGGTTCAGCAGTGCTTCGATTTCCTCGAACCCTGGCCGCGCCAGTACATCAGGCTGACAGCAGCTTTCTTGCAGCGTCATCAATTCGCTGTTCACCCGCTCCTCAACCCGCTCCAACAACTCCCCCAGCAACACGCCGAACGCCCGCACTTCAATGCGCTGCAACGCCTTGGTTTCCAGGGTGCCTGCCGTGGCATGGAACGACGCCGCGCCAAAGTCCCCCAGCAGGCAATCACCCGCTTCATTCCATAAAATATTGTGGCCGTAGAGGTCGCCATGGGTAATGCCATGACGGTGCAAATGCGCAGTCACCGAAGCGATGCCCCGTGCCATGCGCAAGGCCACTTCAAGACTGAGGCGCATGCCCGATTCGTAGATATCCCGGGTGCACGAGGCCAGGCTCGGCAGGGCTGCAAGGTTGCGGTAGCTCGGGTCGATCAGGTCCATCACCAATGCGGCCTGGTCATCAGGATGGCCGATAACGCGGCCTTCTACCGTGATCAGGTTGGGGTGCAACCCGGCGGCGATGCAGGCTTGCATTTCGTGCAACGGTGAGCCGTCGCTGGTGATGGTGCCTTTATAGAGTTTGACTGCGACGGGTTTGCCTGACGGTTTCCACAGCGCTTTGCGGATAACGCCGGAAGCGCCTTCACCGAGGACTTCGGCCAGTTCCAGGTCGGACCAGGGAATATTGGGGGTGGCGTCATCACCTGCCACCTCCATCGCCATTTCCACCGGGTTACCGGCATAGGCCAGCCAGGTCAGGCTTGGCAGGGCCAGTAGCCATTCCGGCAGCTGGGTGAGGCGGTTGGAGGCGATGCGCAGCAATTCGAGGTTGTGGCAGTGGGCCAGGCTCTCCGGCAGGTGCACCAGGTGATTGCCGGCCAGCATCAGCTTTTGCAGCAGCGGGCGCTTGCCCAGTTCGTCGGGCAATTGGCTGATGCAGTTATCGGTCAGGATCAGCCAGCGCAACAACGGCGGCAACGCGGCGGCAGGCACGTGGCGGATCTGGTTGGCCTTGAAGCCGATCATGCTCAGTCTCGTGCATTCGCCCAGGCAGGCTGGCAGTTCAGTAAAGAGGTTATCCGAGCAAAACAGCACGCGCAGGTGAGGCAGGCGGTGCAGGTCGTCGGGCAGGCTGCTCAGGGCGTTACCGCTGAGGTTGAGGATCTCCAGCGAGTCGGCCAGTTCAAAAATTTCCCGGGGGAATTCGGTCAGTCCACAGGACAGGTCCAGCCGCGTGATACCGGCCAGTTGGCCGGCCTTGAGTTGGGCGAGGGTATTCATGAACGGCGCAGTCACTCGGCAAGGTGGCGTGAATGGCGTTCATGATACCGGGTCGCGCGAGTGTTGCGGGCCGGCCTGTTGCAATTGTCCGAGACGGCTGGCGGTGCGGGCGAGGTCGATGGCTTTGCCACCCAAGGCAAGGTTGAGGGGCTGCTCGCCGATCAGAATCAGTTGCTTGTCCCGGTCGTAGAGTACGTCCACCAGATTGATGAATCGCTGCTGCACGGCAATCGGGCACTCCGCCAGTTGTGGCAGGCCGTCGATGATCCAGTCATCGTAGTCCTGGCAGAGCAGCAAGTAGTCCATCACTGCCGTCAACTGTTCGCACAGGTCGTTGAAGGTGAAGGCAATGGAGCGGCCTGTATGGCGGCGACATATCAAGGTTCGAGTGCCGACGGGCAAGGGCTGAGGCGTGCAGTCTACAGCGGTCAAACCGAGTGCTTCGCGCTGGCTCGCGGTCCCCGGCCAGACGTAGTGACCGCTGGTAAAGCGTTGCACGCTCCGAGTCTGGGGCAGGCTGCGAAAATCCTGGGGCGAGCTGACTTCCAGCACCTCCATACGCGCGGCGATCAGGTCGATCACCGGCTTGAAGCGCTCGTGATACAGGGGGTTGGGTAGCAAGTCTTGCGGCGCATAGTTGGACGTTACCAGCACCAGCACACCGCGTCCGAACAGGGCCTTGAACAGCCGAGATATCAACATGGCATCGCCGATGTCGTGGACGTGGAATTCGTCGAAACACAGCACCCGGCAGTCCGTCAGCAGTTCATCCAGGGTCAAGACCAGGGCATCGTCTTGCCCGCGATGCTTGAACATGCCGCGATGCAGTTGGGCAAAAAAGTCATGGAAGTGCACACGTTGCTTCTCGGTAATCGGCAACGCCTGAAAAAAGCCATCCAGCAGCCAGCTTTTGCCGCGGCCCACCGACCCGTGCAAATACAGGCTGCGGGTGGGCTGGCCGGCGAGCAGGGTCTTGGTTTCACGGGCCAGGGCGGCAATGGCGCGGGTTTGGCCGCTGCTCAGGGTAAAGCCCTGTTGCTCGGCTTTTTGCTGAAAGAATGCAGGGATGGGCGAGTCGTCGAGGCTGTCGGTTCTTTTACCGAGGAGGCGACGGATAAGGGGAAGCACGGCCAATGCAAGTCACTCTGTATTTCAGTGGTCGCTTACTGTAGGGCGCCCGCCGCGATTTGACCAATAGAGCTAGGTGCCGCTGGGCGGCACCTAGCTCGATAGCATCGTGTTGGGCGTGGGCTTCTAGAACTTCAGCATCTGCGGGGTCGGCTGGCCCACGGGGCTGACCACCGCATAGTTGTAGCCAGCGCCCGACCAGTATTGGGCCTGCAAGCCATCGGCGCGGCGGCTGCCACTGGGCAGGAAACCGTTATCCGGGCCAGGCGGGCGGATGTAGAAACTGATGCGCCGCCCTTGCGGGTCTTCGTAGAGCACCATGGCGGCGGCACCTTGCTCGGTAGTGAGCAGGCGCCCGCTGACCGGCCTGAAGCCCGATGCGCTCAGGTCAGGCAGGCGGTGCGCCTGGTTGAAGTAGCGGTCTAGCCAAGCCTGCATCGTGCCGTCGCCCTGAACCTTGTAGTCGGCGGGCATGATGCCGTCCTGGGCAAACAGGCGGAAGGCTTGCATCGCATCGGCCATCGGCAACAGAGGCGGCTGAGTGGCTTCACGGGCGTGCCAGCCACCCAGGCCACCGAGGCTGACGGCGATCAATAGCATGGCTGCCGTAGCGAAATGGCGGCGCGATTGGCGCTTGATGCGCTGGCGAATCAGTGCTGGGTCCAGGTCCGGGTTAGCCGGCTGTTGCAGGGCACCGCCCAATGCGGCGCGCAGCAATTGCGCGTCGTGCTGCCAGGCGTGGACCTGGGCGGCGACGTCCGGATGGGCCGCCAGATAGGTTTCCAGGACACGGCGATCACTTTCCAGCAGTTGGTGATCGACGTAGGCATGCAAATCGCGTTCGCTGGGGGGCAGGCTGATCATTTGAGTATCCGCAGGGAAGGGCTGGCAATTTCGCCATCACTGAGTTGACGCAGGGCTTGGCGTGCCCGGGACAGGCGCGACATTACGGTACCGATGGGGACATCGAGGATCTCGGCGACTTCCTTGTAGCTCAAGCCTTCGACCGAGACCCACAGCAGCAGGGCACGCTGCTCGGTGTTGAGTTGATCGAAGGCTTGCAGGGTTGACTGGGCGATCACCGTACGTTCGACCGACGGCTGTGCATCATCACGCCCGGTAAAGACTTCCAGCATGCGTGCGTAGCGCCGTGTGCGGCGGTGGGTGTCGAGGAACTGCCGATAGAGGATCGAGAACAGCCACGCGCGCAAGTCGCCTTCGACGCGTTTGTCGGCCCAACTGATGATCGCTCGTTCCAGGGTCGACTGCACCAGGTCGTCGGCGCTGCTGGTGTTACGCGTCAGGGACACGGCAAAGCGCCGCAGCCTGGGGATGAGTTCACGTAACGGTTCGTCGAGTTCATGCATGGGGAGCTGGCTGTTCACTACGCTGGGACTAGAGAGACGTGCGGCGATGAAGGTTATTCCCCCTTGCCGGGAAATAAATCCAAGGCCTGGGAATAGAGCCAATCGGCGTTCGTCTTAATGCTCCGACCTTATGTTCACCCCTACGGCCTTTGGCCCTGGAGTTTCTTCATGGTAGATCACTCATCACCGCCCCGTCCCCCCTTGAGCACGTCGAGCCTGATCGCGCGCCTGGCGGGTATCGGAGCCGTGGTTGCGGTTATGGCGGGGGCATTTGCCTACGTCAATGGCACCCTCGACCCACAGCGCTTGCGTCCGAAAACCCTGGTCAATGCCTTGGAAACCAACAACGGTGTCCACCCAGGCTTCCGGCGTAACCATGCCAAGGGCGTGTGCGTGGCCGGCTATTTCGAGAGCAGCCCCGAGGCGCGTGCCTACTCCAGTGCCCAGGTGTTCAACGAGGCCAAGACCCCGCTGATCGGCCGGTTTGCCTTGCCCAGCGGCAACCCTTATGCGCCGGACAGCAGTGTGCCGATCCGCAGCTTTGCCGTGCAATTTAGCCAATCCAACGGCCAGCAGTGGCGCACCGGCATGAACAGCATGCCAGTGTTCCCGGTGGGTACGCCCGAGGCGTTCTACCAGATGCTCAAGGCCGGTGCGCCGGAGCCTTCCACCGGCAAGCCCAACCCGGCGAGCATGCCAGCGTTCTTTGCGGCTCATCCCGAGACGGCGCCGTTCCTGGCGTGGGTCAAGACCGCCAAGCCTTCCGCCAGTTATGCGACCGAAACCTACAACGGTATCAACGCGTTTTACCTGGTGGGCGCCGATGGCAAGCGCCAGGCCGTGCGTTGGGGCGTGGTGCCACAGCGTCAGGATGCAGCGGGCGATACCTCACCTGCGGGCAGCGATTTCCTGGAAAAAGACCTGGTGCGACGCCTGTCCGCTGGACCGTTGCGTTGGCAGTTGAACATCACCTTGGCCAATCCCGGTGACCCGCTGGACGATGCGAGCAAGACCTGGACCGGCGAGCATAAAGTCATCAATGCCGGCACCCTGGTGCTGCAAAGCAGCCAGGCTCAGGCCGATGGCGATTGCCGCGATATCAACTTCGACCCGCTGATTCTGCCCAGTGGCATCGAAGCCTCCAATGACCCGTTGCTCGCGGCACGTTCGGCGGCGTATGCCAGTTCGTACCTGCGCCGCGCCGGTGAAGTCAGCCCGTTGCGCAGCGCCCCTCAGGAGTCGAAGCCATGAATGACCAACCACGGTTTTTCGCCCCCCTGGCGCGCCTGCTGCACTGGCTCATGGCGCTGATGGTCATCGCCATGCTGTTTATCGGCGCGGGCCTGGCGGCGTCGGTTTCGCAGCGGCATGAATGGTTGATCCACCTGCACAAGCCGCTGGGTATCGCGATTCTGGCGCTGGTGATCGTGCGGCTGGTGGTGCGCTTCTCCACGCGCCAACCACCGTTGCCCGCCGACGTACCGCTGTGGCAAGTGTTGGCAGCCAAGGCGTCTCACCTGGTGCTGTATGCCTTGATGCTGGTGTTGCCGCTGCTGGGTTGGGCGATGATTTCGGCGGCGGGCGACCCGGTGATGCTTAGCAGTTCAGTGCAGCTGCCGGCGCTGGTGGGGGCAAATGCGCCTTTGTTTGCGGTGCTGCGCAAGGCCCATGGGTTCCTGGCCTATCTGCTATTCCTCACCGTGTTGTTGCACCTGGCGGCGGCGCTGTTCCATGGGCTGATTCGCCGTGACGGCGTGCTTCAAAGCATGACCGGCAGCAAAGACTGAGACCGGTTTCGGGGGCAGTGTGGTCAGCCAGTAGATCAATGCCAGCAGGTTCATCGCCGCGCCCAGGCCGCACACCCCGATCCACCCGGCCCAGGCATACATCGCCGTGGCACTGACCGATCCCACCGCACTGCCTACTGAGTAAAACACCATGTAACCCGCCACCAGCCGACTCTGTGCATCGGGGCGTACCGCATAGATCAGGCTTTGGCTGGTGACGTGCACGGCCTGCAAGCCCAGGTCGAACACAATCACCCCCAGCGACAGTGCCCACAGAGACGATTGGGTAAAACCGATGGCAACCCAAGAGAGCAGCATGAGCAGCAGTGCCGTGCCGCTGACCCATTGGGCGAAGCCCTTGTCGGCCAGGCGTCCGGCGTGCGCGGCACCCAGGGCTCCGGCGGCACCGGCGAGCCCGAAGAGGCCGACCTGCGTGTGCGAAAGCGACAGCGGCGGGGCGCTCAAGGGCAATACCATTGGCGTCCACAGGACGGTGCCGGCGGCGAAAATCAGCATCGCCAGCACGGCGCGGTCACGCAGGACTTTTTCCTCTTTGAACAAGCTGAAAACCGAGCGGATCAACGCGCCATAGGTGCCGGTTGCCTGCGGTTGCTCCGTGCCTGGCAGCACTCTCCACAGCAGGATCGCCATCAATAACGTCAGGCCTGCCGACAGCATGTACACCGAACGCCAACCCGCCAGGTCAGCCATGGCGCCTGAAACCGAGCGCGCCAGCAGCAAGCCGACCACGATACCGCTGGTAACCAGCCCGACCACGTGCCCGCGCTGTTCAGGCGACGCCAGATGGGCCGCGAATGCCACCAGCACCTGGGCGATAACGGCCAACAGCCCGGTGAGCACCATGCCGGCCAGCAACCAGAAACTGTTGCAAGACAACGCCACCACCAGCACGGCGAGCGTGGAAAGCAGCAGTTGGGTGACGATCAGTTTGCGCCGGTTGAGTAAATCCCCGAGAGGCACCAGCAGCAACAGTCCCACGCCATAGCCGACCTGGGTGAGGGCGATGATGATACCAACGGTGGCGTGATCCATGGCGAAGGTCTCGGCCATGGCGTCGAGCAGCGGCTGCGCGTAGTAGACGTTGGCCACCGACAGGCCACAGGCGATGGCGAACAGCAACACCACGGCGCCGCTCAAGGGGGATGAGGGCATGCGGCTTATCCTTGTGTGGTTCTAAAATGAAACCAGTTGCACGGTAAGGATTCCGGTTTTATATTGCAACCACATTATTGATCCAAGACAGGCAGCCTGATGGTCAACCTCACCCGTTTTGAAAGTGCCGAATGCCCGGTGGCGCGTTCGTTGGATGCCATTGGCGATGGTTGGTCGTTGCTGATCATTCGCGACGCGTTTGATGGCATCCGTCGCTTTAGTGAATTCCAGCGCAGCTTGGGGATGGCCAAGAATATTCTGTCCACGCGCTTGCGCAGCCTGGTGAACCATGGCGTGCTAGAGGTCGTGCCTGCGTCGGATGGTAGTGCGTATCAGGAGTACGCCCTCACGGAAAAGGGTCAAGGCCTGTTCAACGTGATCATCGGGTTACGGCAGTGGGGGGAAGGGTTTTTCTACGGGGCAGGCGAGGCGCATTCAGTGATGGTAGACCGCGCCCAGGGTGAGCCGCTGCGAGCGCTGGAATTGCGCTCCGCGGATGGACGCTTGCTGGGGCCCGAGGATTGTCGGCGGGTGCCCGCCGAGTCGGTTTAACGCAGTTCGTCGACGATAGAGGCGACGGTGCTCAACACATCCTTGCCCAACTGCATCGAGCGTTTACCTGACCAACCGGTGTGCGGGTTGGGGGCGTCGTCGTTGTCCTTGAAGGGCATTTCCAGGGTCAGGGACAGGCAGTCGTATTGCTCGCCTACCGCGTTGCAGGCCAGGCTCATGTTGGCTTCTCCCGGCAGGTCGCGGGTATAGCCGTAGGTCGTCTGGAAGTCGCGGGTCAGGCCACTCAAGTGGCTGCGGAAATGTTCTTCCAGCGCCTCGATGCGCGGGGTATAGCCGGGGTTGCCTTCACAGCCAGCGGTGAATACGTAGGGGATTTCCTCGTCGCCGTGGATATCGAGGAACAGGTCAACGCCGTACTTTTCCATTTGTTGCTGCACGAACAGCACTTCCGGGCTGTTCTCCTGGCTGGCGCTCTGCCAGGCGCGGTTGAGGTCCTGGCCCATGGCGTTGGTGCGCAGGTGGCCGTGGAAGGCGCCGTCCGGGTTCATGTTGGGCACCAGATACAGGTCGGCGACTTTCAGCAGCTTTTTCATCTCATCGTCGCCGTCCTGTTGCAGGCGTTCGATGATGCCTTCCATAAACCATTCGGCCATGTGCTCGCCGGGGTGCTGTTGAGCGATGATCCAGATCTTGCGCCGGCCTTCGCCCCCTTTACCCCGCCGTAACAGCTGGATATCACGGCCTTCAACACTTTTACCGGTGGCCAGCAGTTGGGTGCCAGTGCGGTTCAGGGCCTGCTCGATCAGCCAGTCGTGACGCTCGCGGCTATAGGGTTCGAAATAGGCGAGCCAGGCATGTTTTTCGCGGGTCTCGAGGCTGATATGCAGGATTTCTCCATCAAATCGCGAAGGTACCCTAAACCAATTGATGTGGTCGTAGGACGCCACGGCGTTGTAGCCGCTCCATGCGTTGGGGTAGGAGGACTGTCCGGCGTTGCTCAGGCGAAAGGTATGGGTGTGGCCCACATGCATGCCTTCGGCCTTGAAGTGGAACCATTGGTAATGCGCGCTGCATGTATCGGGTTTGATTGCCAGCAACAACTGATAGGCATCGTGGGCATCCAGTACCTGGATATTGCCACTGTCGAAGTCGGTGCTGATTTTGATGGAGGTCAAGGCCACGGTCATAGTCTGGTTGCCTGAATATGAGTGTTGTGGCGGCTATATTACACAGGAGTCTGGTAAAGATCGGATGCAAAATTGTTGCGAGAGGGAGGGGGCGTCGTCCTTGACGCCGCGGCAGCTTAGAATCTATGAGATTGATTCTCAAGCGCTAATTCGCAAAGATGTGGGCTAGAGCTATCCGCTGGCTTTCTTTTGGCGATGGTCGTTTGCTACCATGCGCGCCATCAAGTCGCACACAGTCTTCATTAGCCTGAAGCCACGCCAGGGAAACTGGCAAAAAAAAGACCCGGCCAAAGAGCCGGGTCAAAAACCGTGATTAGCCTGATGAGGAGATATTCCAAGAGTCCGACCTAAGGTCCCTTGTTCTATCGACTGATCTCGCGATCAGCTAGGCCCAATAATAATCATTATCATTTGCAAGTCAAATGTTTTTATCCTTGGGATAGAAATATTTTTTCTAACCGCCAGTTATCTATTCGCTTGAGCCTCTGGCACTTGCAACGACCGCTCCACCATCGCCTTCGCCATATCGATCAAATACACCACTGAAAACGCCATGTCACGATGACTGCCCTGATGGCTGCTCGCTGATGCATAGGCCGTGGCCGCAGCGCTGCGCAACAGCTCCGAGGCGTGCACCAGGGCGTCCTCCTGGCTGATGCCTGCATTGATGGCAAACAAGGCCTCTTCAGGGGTTGATGTCGACATATCCTCTTTCAAGTAAAAGTCCAACGCACGCTTGGCAGCACCGCTGCTGCGCAGGTCGTGCAATTCATCGTCTTCCGGGATTTCAGGCAGGAGAAGCGGGCTTGTCGTCATAAGGGGCGGTACTCTGGGTGGGTGTCGAAAACCTTATGTCCGATGATAGTACGTATCGTATTTATGTCGTTTTATGGATTACTACAAACTGTTTATTGCCCTGAAAACTACGTGACGTATTGTCAGCCCCATGGATAACTGGATCGCGTTGGTCAAGGCCAACATGGAAGACCGCAAGGTCACGCAAGGTGAGTTGGCTGAACGCTTGGGCATGTCCCAGGGGGGCGTGGGCCATTGGCTCAACAAGCGCCGTGCACCCAGCCTGGCGGACATGAACCGGGTATTGGCGGCGTTGGGCCTGGGCTACCTGGAGGTCGCGCTGGATATTCGCGAGCGGGCCGATGAAGTGCCTCCGGAGAAAAACTACAACCCGTATTTCCGCTATCCGGTCAGCGACTGGAAAGGGCTGTGCGAAATCCGCGAAGAGCGAACGCCTTATGGTACCGCCCGCTTCGAGTTGACGGATTATCATGCCCACGGCGATGCCTTTTGGCTGCCGGTCACAAGCGATGCCATGACGGCACCCAGCGGGCTCAGCGTGAGTGCGGGCATGATGATTCTGGTCGATCCGGCCATTACCGCCGAGCCCGGCAAGCTGGTGGTCGCCCAATGGGCCGATAGCCCCCAGGCGACCTTCCGTCAGCTGCAGGAAGAGAGCGGCCAGCTCTATCTGGTGCCGCTCAATCCGACTTACCCGAAACGGCAGTTCACCGGCGATTGCCGCATTCTTGGCGTCGTTGTGCAGGCCACGGCAAAGTTCTAGACCTTTGTTTCCAGCTCCACCAACGCGCAACCTTCGGCAACCATTTCGCCTTCCTGGCAGAACAGCGCCTTGACCACTCCAGCCTGGGGCGCGCGAATGCTGTGTTCCATCTTCATAGCCTCCAGCACCACCAGTTGCGTGCCGGCCTCCACGTTGTCCCCGACCTGCACCAGCACGCGCACGATGCTGCCGTTCATCGGTGCCGTAAGGCCACCTTGATGAGCGCCGCTGGCGTCGACCGCTGCAATCGGGTCAAACAGGCTGACGGCATGCACCTCGCCGTCCCAACGCAGGTACACCGTGCGGTCGTGGCGCACAGCCAGATGGCCAAGGCGCACGCCCTGGTGCTCGATCAACAACTGTTCACCGCGCAATTGCGCGGTATCGGCAGCGAGTGTCACCAGCCGATCCTGACCATTGCAGCTCAAATGCAGCGAAACCTCGGCAGGTAAACCGGCACGAAAGCCTCGCTTATCTGCCCAAGGCCCGTCACCGGCCGGCAAGGTCTGTATGAACGCCGCGCCCGCTGCCTGCCAGAAATCATTGCTCAGTTCGCCAGGTGTCGGCAGCAGCTCATCCTGATAGCGCGGAATAAAGCCGGTATCCAACTCGGCTGCCGCAAACGCCGGATGCCCGATAATGCGCCGCAAAAAGCCCAGGTTGGTCTTCAGGCCACCCACGGCAAACTCATCCAGCATGCCCAGCAGGCGCAGGCGCGCCTGTTCACGGTCCTCGCCCCAGGCAATCAGCTTGCCCAGCATCGGGTCGTAGTAGGGCGACACGCTATCGCCTTGCTCGACACCGCTGTCCACGCGGCGGCCAGCGCCCGACGCGGGTTCGCGGTACAGCGTCAGGTGCCCGGTGGCGGGCAGGAAATCATTGGCCGGGTCCTCGGCATACAGGCGTACTTCGATCGCATGGCCGATCAGCGGCACCTGCTCCTGGGTGATCGGCAGCGCCTCGCCCTGAGCGACACGAATCTGCCAGGCCACCAGGTCGAGGCCCGTAATCGCCTCGGTCACCGGATGCTCCACCTGCAGACGCGTGTTCATCTCCATGAAGAAGAACTCACCGCGAGCGTCCAGCAAAAACTCCACGGTACCTGCGCCGACATACCCGATGGCCTGGGCCGCACGCACAGCGGCTTCGCCCATGGCTTTGCGTTGTTCAACACTCAAGCCTGGAGCCGGCGCTTCCTCGACGACTTTTTGGTGGCGCCGCTGGATCGAGCAATCCCGTTCATTGAGGTACAGGCAATGCCCATGCTGATCGGCAAACACCTGGATCTCCACGTGACGCGGCTTGAGCAGGTATTTTTCAACCAGCATCTGCCCGTTGCCGAAGGACGACAGCGCCTCACGTTGTGCCGAGGCCAGGGCCTCGGCCAGTTGGCTGACGTCCTCGACCACCTTCATGCCTTTGCCACCGCCACCGGCCGTGGCCTTGAGCAGTACGGGGTAGCCGATACGCTCGCAGGCCGCGCGGAAGGTTTCCAAGTCCTGGGCCTCGCCGTGATAACCCGGCACCAGCGGCACGCCGGCGGTTTCCATCAACGCCTTTGCGGCCGACTTGCTGCCCATGGCATCGATGGCCGAGGCGGGCGGCCCGAGGAAGATCAAGCCGGCGGCTTCAATCGCGCGGGCAAACCCGGCGTTCTCCGACAGAAAACCATAGCCTGGGTGAATTGCCTGGGCGCCACTGGCCTGGGCGGCGGCGATCAGTTTATCGATTTGCAGGTAGCTGTCAGTGGCCTTGCTGCCGCCCAGGTCGACACGGATATCTGCCTCGCGGCTATGTCGCGCATCGCGGTCGGTGGCGCTGTGTACGGCCACGGTTTTCAGGCCCATGGCCTTGGCGGTGCGCATCACGCGGCAAGCGATCTCGCCACGATTGGCGACCAGCAGGGTCGTGAGTGGGCTCATGAACGCGGCTCCTGTGGCTGCCAGCTCGGTGGACGTTTTTGCAGGAAGGCGCGCAAACCTTCCTGGCCCTCGGCACTGACGCGAATGCGCGCAATCGCATTTTCGCAATAGCGGCGCAGGGCCGGGGTGAGGGCGCCGTTGCCGACTTCGCGCAGCAAGTCTTTGCTGGCACGCATTGCCGCCGGGCTGTTTTGCAACAGGTTGGCGACCCACTGCTCCACCTGCTGGTCCAGCGCGTCGATTGGGTAGCTCTCCGCCAGCAAACCGATATCCCGTGCGCGCTGGCCGCCGAAGCGTTCAGCGGTCAGCGCATAGCGCCGTGCCGCGCGTTCACCAATGGCCTGTACCACAAACGGGCTGATCACCGCCGGCGCCAAGCCAATGCGCACTTCCGACAGACAGAACTGCGCATCGTCCGCGCCAATCGCCATGTCGCAGCAACTGATCAGGCCCAGTGCGCCGCCGTAGGCCGCGCCTTGTACCACCGCCAGTGTCGGGATTTTCAGCTTGGCCAGGTTGTACATCAGCTCCGCCAGTTCGCGGGCGTCGTCCAGGTTGGTGTGGTAATCCAATTCGGCCGATTGCTGCATCCAGGCCAGGTCTGCGCCGGCACTGAAGTGCTTGCCTCGCCCGCGTAGGACTAAAAAGCGCAAGGACGGATCGCCTTGCACCTGGTCGAGGGCGATGATCAGTTCGCGGATCATCTCGGCGTTGAATGCGTTGTTCTTGGCTTCACGACTGAGCCACAGCGTGGCAAAGCCACGGCTGTCGGTGATCAGTTCGAGGGTATTGAAATCGCTCATGGGGTGCAGCTCCATTTACATGCGGAACACGCCGAAGCGGCTCGGCTCGATGGGGGCGTTCAGCGAGGCGGACAAGGCCAGGGCCAGCACGTCACGGGTCTGCAGCGGATCGATGACACCGTCGTCCCACAGGCGCGCGCTGGAATAGTAGGGGTGGCCCTGGGTTTCGTACTGGTCGAGGATTGGCTGCTTGATCGCGGCTTCTTCTTCGGCGGTGAAACCAACGCCCGCGCGTTCAGCCTGCTCACGTTTTACCTGCACCAGCACGCCGGCCGCCTGTTCGGCCCCCATCACGCCGATGCGTGCGTTCGGCCACATCCACAAGAAACGCGGGTCATAGGCACGGCCGCACATGCCATAGTTACCGGCACCAAAGCTGCCACCGATGATCACCGTGAACTTCGGCACCTTGGCGCAGGCCACTGCGGTGACCAGCTTGGCGCCGTGTTTGGCAATGCCGCCAGCTTCGTATTTCTGCCCGACCATAAAGCCGGTGATGTTCTGCAGGAACAGCAGGGGAATGCCGCGCTGACAGGCCAACTCGATAAAGTGCGCGCCTTTTTGCGCCGCCTCGGCAAACAGAATCCCGTTGTTGGCCAGTATCGCCATCGGGTAGCCGTGCAGGTGCGCAAAGCCGCACACCAGCGTGTTACCGAACAGTGCTTTGAACTCATCGAACACCGAGCCGTCGACCAGCCGTGCGATCACTTCGCGTACGTCAAAGGGCTGCTTGGCGTCGGCCGGGATCACACCGTAAAGCTCTTCGCAGCTGTAAAGCGGTGCTACGGGCGTGCGCTGCAACAGTTCGCCCTGCTTGCGCCAGTTGAGGTTGGCCACGCTGCGCCGGGCCAGCGCCAGAGCGTGTTCATCGCTGTCGGCGTAGTGGTCGGCCACGCCAGAGATCTTGCAGTGCACATCGGCACCGCCGAGGTCTTCGGCGCTGACTACTTCACCGGTGGCAGCCTTCACCAAAGGCGGTCCGGCGAGGAATATCGTCGCCTGGTTGCGCACCATGATTGCCTCGTCCGCCATCGCCGGCACATAAGCACCGCCGGCTGTGCATGAGCCCATTACCACGGCAATCTGCGGGATGCCTTGGCCGCTCATATTGGCTTGGTTGAAGAAGATCCGCCCGAAGTGCTCGCGGTCCGGAAACACTTCATCCTGACGTGGCAGGTTGGCGCCGCCGGAGTCCACCAGGTAAATGCACGGCAGGCGATTCTGCTCGGCAATGGTTTGCGCGCGCAGGTGCTTTTTTACAGTCAGGGGGTAGTAGGAGCCGCCTTTTACGGTGGCATCGTTGGCGACGATCATGCATTCGACGCCCTCCACGCGGCCGATCCCGGCTATTACGCCAGCGGCGGGCACATCTTCGCCATACACCTGATAAGCGGCCAATTGGCTGAGCTCGAGAAACGGCGAGCCTGGGTCGAGAAGGCGGTTGATGCGCTCGCGTGGCAGCAATTTGCCGCGCGACGTGTGCCGTTCCTGAGCCTTGGCGCCGCCGCCTTGCTGCACATGCGCGAGCAGGCTGTGCAGGGCGTCGACCTGTTGGCGCATCGCCGCGCTGTTGGCGGCAAACTCCGCCGATCGTGGGTTGAGCTGGGTGTGTAAAAGCATGGCTTACTCCGTAGGCGTTGCGAGCTACGAACTGCAAGCTGTCAGCCACAAGCTGCAAGTAAACGCGGTCCTCTTGCAGCTTGAAGCTTGGCACTTGCGGCTGACGAAATTCATTTCGTCTCGTTAAAGAGTTCGCGGCCGATCAGCATCCGGCGGATCTCACTGGTGCCGGCGCCGATTTCGTACAGCTTGGCATCGCGCAGCAGGCGCCCGGCAGGGAATTCGTTGATGTAGCCGTTGCCACCGAGAATCTGGATCGCATCGAGGGCCATTTGCGTGGCGCGTTCGGCGCTGTAGAGGATCACCCCGGCCGCATCCTTGCGCGTGGTTTCGCCACGTTCGCAGGCCTGGGCCACCGCGTAGAGATAGGCGCGGCTGGCGTTGAGTTGGGTGTACATGTCGGCGACCTTGCCCTGGATCAGCTGGAATTCGCCGATGCTCTGGCCGAACTGCTTGCGGTCGTGGATGTAGGGCACGATCAGGTCCATGCAGGCCTGCATGATCCCGGTGGGGCCACCGGAAAGCACCACGCGTTCGTAGTCCAGGCCGCTCATCAGCACTTTCACGCCGCCATTGAGTACACCGAGGATGTTTTCTTCGGGCACTTCGACGTCATCGAAAAACAGTTCGCAGGTGTTGGAGCCGCGCATGCCTAGCTTGTCGAACTTGTTGCTGCGGCTGAAGCCTTTGCAGTCGCGCTCGACGATAAACGCGGTGATGCCGTGGGCACCTTTTTCCAGGTCGGTCTTAGCGTAGATCACGTAGGTGCTGGCGTCAGGGCCGTTGGTGATCCAGGTCTTGCTGCCGTTGAGCACGTAATGATCGCCGCGCTTATCCGCGCGCAGTTTCATCGAGACCACATCGGAACCGGCGTTCGGCTCGCTCATGGCTAACGCGCCGACGTGTTCGCCGCTGATGAGTTTGGGCAGGTACTTGAGTTTCTGTTCGTGGTTGCCGTTGCGGTTGATCTGGTTCACGCACAGGTTGGAGTGCGCGCCATAGGACAAGGCCACCGACGCCGAACCGCGGCTGATTTCTTCCATGGCCACCACGTGCGCCAGGTAACCCAGGCCGGCGCCGCCGTACTCTTCTGGCACAGTAATGCCTAACAGGCCCATGTCGCCGAACTTGCGCCACAGGTCCGCTGGGAACAGGTTGTCGATATCGATCTGTGCCGCACGGGGCGCGATTTCCTTGCCCACGAACGACTGCACCTGGTCACGCAGCATGTCGATGGTTTCACCGAGGGCGAAGTTCAGGGACGGGTAACTCATGGAAGGGCACCTTAATGTGAGCGTTGTTTTTGTGTGGATGGCGCGCCAGGGGAGGACGTTCACCTTTACGTTAACGTAAGCTTGCGTTAAGGCGCTGTCAATCGTAGTTTACGTTTACGTCAACCTACAAAAAAGACAACAGGGGTCGTTATGGATCAATCGAATCAGAGCTACAGCCGTGGCGTTCAGGACAAGACCTTGCTGGCCATGACGATTGGCCAGGCCTTTGATCGCACCGTTGCACAGTTTCCCGATGGCGAGGCGCTGGTGGTGCGCCATCAACAGCAGCGCTTCACCTGGCAGCAACTGGCGCAGGCCGTGGATTTACATGCCCGCGCATTCCTCGCGCTGGGCATGCAGATCGGTGATCGCCTGGGTATCTGGGCACCCAATTGCGCCGAGTGGTGTATCAGCCAGATCGCCAGTGCCAAGCTGGGTGTGATCCTGGTCAATATCAATCCGGCGTACCGCAGCAGTGAATTGGCGTACGTGCTCAAGCAGTCCGGTTGCCAGTGGCTGGTATGCGCCGGGTCGTTCAAGACGTCCGATTACCACGCGATGCTCCAGGAATTGAAGCCCGAGCTGCGCGGCATGATCAGCCTCGACCCCAGTCCGCCCACGGGATTCCTGCCCTGGTCGCAGTTGGCCGCGCTCGGCGCTGGCATTGCGCCCGAACAGTTACACAACCGCCAGGCCAGCCTGCACTTCGACCAAGCCGTGAATATCCAGTACACCTCCGGCACCACCGGCTTCCCCAAGGGCGCGACCCTCAGTCATCACAACATTCTCAATAACGGCTACATGGTCGGTGAAAGCCTGGGTTTGACCGCGCAGGATCGCCTGGTGATCCCGGTGCCGCTTTATCACTGCTTTGGCATGGTGATGGGCAATCTGGGCTGCATCACCCACGGCACCACCATGATCTACCCCAATGACGGCTTCGACCCGCTGCAGACCCTCACTGCCGTCGCCGAAGAGCGCGCCACCGGCCTGTACGGCGTGCCGACCATGTTTATCGCCATGCTCGATCACCCACGTCTCGGCGAGTTCGACCTGTCTACCTTGCGCACCGGCATCATGGCCGGTGCGACGTGCCCTATCGAAGTGATGCGCCGGGTCATCAACGAGATGCACATGAGTGAGGTGCAGATTGCCTACGGCATGACCGAAACCAGCCCGGTGTCCCTACAAACCGGCGCGGATGATGACCTGGAACGTCGCGTCACCACGGTCGGTCGCACCCAGCCGCAGTTGGAAAACAAGATCATCGACGCTGACGGCAATACCGTCGCACGCGGTGAAATCGGCGAGTTATGCACCCGTGGCTACAGCGTGATGCTCGGCTACTGGAATAACCCCGACGCCACCCGCGAGGCCATCGATGACGCCGGCTGGATGCACACCGGCGACCTGGCGAGCATGGACGCCCAGGGTTATGTATGCATCGCGGGGCGCAACAAGGACATGATCATTCGCGGTGGCGAGAACGTATACCCGCGCGAGTTGGAGGAGTTTTTCTTCACCCATCCGGCAGTGGCGGATGTACAGGTGATCGGCATTCCGGATGAACGCTTCGGTGAAGCCATCGTCGCCTGGGTCAAGTTTCATCCAGGCCATGTGGCCAATGAATTGGAGCTGCACACCTGGTGCAAGGGGCGAATCGCGCATTTCAAGACGCCCAAGCATTTCAAGATCGTGGAGGAGTTTCCAATGACGGTCACGGGCAAGGTTCAGAAATTCCGCATGCGCGAGATCAGCATCGAGGAGTTGCGCGACGACGCCTGAAGCGTGGTGCATGTCTACTGCTGCGCGCGCCAGCGCGGTGCCTAAAGTGGCGAACTACTTCGCCACTTGACGGCCATACCGATGACACACCGCACGATTGATCCCCCGACGCGACCTGTTCAGGACGAGCACAGTCCACATGGTCGGCTTATCAAGGACAACACGCCTGGCTGGTACACCGATGCGCTGGATCAGCGCAAAACCGAACTGGCCTCGTTGGCACTGAACATCCCGGATTGGTACAAAAAGGCCCCGGCGGCTGCGCGCGATCGCATGAGCACGATCCACTTACGCAGCAGGACGTCCTTGAACCAACTCGATCAGATGTTCAGTGAACTGAAGGGACCGGCAGAGTACGCCGAGCCGTTGTTGGTGGCAGCGATCGAGAAAACGTTCGGGCAGAGGTTGGACACCAGAAAAGCGTTTTATGCCCGCAAGCTGACACAGCTGGAATGCGAGTCCGCACCCAGAGAAGTTTCGACCTCCTACGCCAGCACATTGGCCCCGCAATTCTATTTTTACAAAGGTATCAGCCTGCTGGAGGCTGCGCTGAACAACTTCACCTCGCAAGAGGCAAGTGATCCGGGTTGCGAGGACTGCCACTTGATCACCTATTACAACTTTTACCAGTACCCAAGCGACAAGCTTCATTCGCCAGGCAATGTCCAGTCACTCCCAGTGCGTATCAAGTCTCATGAGTTCGCCAAACTGTGTCGGGAACTCGATCTGGGGAGCTCCTACTACGAGTACGTGCGCACCTATCTCAACAATCATATTCGGATCACCACCACACCGGCGGAAGTTGGCAAGCTGTACAGCACCCTGATTACCAGCCATCGGAACCAGTTGAAACTGGCCGCTGAGATTGCCTTGATGAAGGGGGACATCGGCGCTGATCACCACCAGTTGATCAACGATCTGTTGATAGATCAGGCAGACCGCAAATGGGACGGCGCGGTGGTGAAGTTTTCGCCGTTGCGGTTACTCAATTTTGTGATCGAGAACATCCTGGTCATCGGTCCGGTCGTGTGGCGGACAAATGTGAGGAATGCAGCGCTCGTGCCCCGACCATGCCTGGTATACATTCCGGGCGATCCACTCCATCCACTCAAGGTCTATGACCATGTTGCGGCCTTTACCGACGAGCTGACGACGCGTCTGTGTCATGTCGAATACCGCACATTCTTCAGCCAGTTCGTGCCACTTGCCGATCAGGATGGTTTTTTTACACAGTTGAAGGCACTGCTGGATCCGGGGGCGGTATACGCCCACGATCAGGATTTTGCCCCGGCGCAAAAAAGCCGGATCCATCGTCAGGGAACCTATGCGTCACCGTGGCGAGACGTCTGGATGGACTGCGCGATGCAGCGCATACGGCTGATCATGAGCAATGCCAGCACCAGTGTGGTGTCCACCCAGGATGTGGACGATCGTGTTTATAAAGCCTGGCTCTGGTCGTTCGGCAGCAAAGCGCTGGATATTCTCAATCTTGCCTCTTTCGTGGTGCCTTTCCTGGGAGAGGTGATGCTGGTCGTTGCCGCCGCGCAGGTGCTCTACGAGGTCGGTGAAGGGATTGATGCCTGGTCCCAGGACGACGTCCAAGCGGTTTGGGCACATTTTTCGGCGGTGGGTTTCAATCTGGCGGGGCTGGCGCTGCCCAAAGTGTTGGAGACAGCGAAAAATACGGCGTTCATCAAGCGGCTGGTGCATGTGGAACTCGGAGGGCGACCGCGTTTATATGATTTCCAGCCGAGGTCATATCTGCATCAAATTGCGTTGCCCGACGGACAACGGCCAAACGCGCTAGGGCTCTATGTCCACGAAGCAGGTCTCTACTTGCCGGCAAACGGTGGTGGTCATTACAAGGTCAAAGCCAGCGGTACCGATAACGAGTTCAGGTTTGTGCACCCTGAGGGTGATGCCCGCTATGCGCCACGTGTGCGACATAACGGCGAAGGCGCTTGGGTGCATGAGTTCGAACAACCGTCGACGTGGGATCGCCAAACCCTGTTGCGTCGCATGGGGCATACGGTCGATCACCTTAGCGATAGTCAGCTCGAGCAGGCGAGGGCGATCAGTGGCGTAACAGATGACGAGTTGCGTCGGGTATTCATCGAGCACCGGCCGCCTGCGCCACTCCTCAAAGATATGCTGCGGCGGTTTGAATGCGCCGGTAAATACCAGTCATTTATTGATCGGTTGAGCCACTCAGACCCTTGGTTTTTTAGCCAGGTCGATTGGTTCACACAAGTCCAGTTGTTGCTCGAGTGTGGGATGTGGCCCGAGTCGCGCGTGTTGGTGGCGCTGGATGCTGAGGGCAATCAGGTGTGGTGTTCAGCTGTTCCGAGTGATTCGTCCTCGGTCGTCACGCTTGGGCATGAGGAACTGGAAAGTGGCCGCCTCTTTTCGTCATTCAGGGAGCAGTTGACGGAGCCCGAAATTCGCCACTTATTGGGCGAAAAGAAGATGACGCAAGAGGCTATCTCAATGCTGTTCCTGAGGACCCGAGACGTTTCATCCGAGACTTCGCCCTCCGCGAACGAAGAACTTGACGATGAAGATACTGATCCGCTGATGCAGTATTTGCGTACACACTATGCGAGGGTGGTGAGGTACCGGGATTGCTTGCTTGAGGCGGCCTATGGCACCAAAGGTAAGCTGTTCAATCGGGAGATATCAGCCGGTGATGTATCCAGCGACGCCAACGTAAAACTGATCCAGCGCGACTTTCCTGGTCTGCCTAAACTGGCCGCCGAAGAAATAGTCAGCCATGCCAATAGTCAGGAACTGACAAGCATGCAGACCGGGTCACGTTTGCCTTTACGCCTGGCCGAGGAAGCACGTGTTTACTGGCAGAAGGCGCGAGTGATGCGGGCACACGCAGATCTTTTGTTCGACAATCAACTCACGTTGGACGTCGTACGGCTGGCCTTGCACAAGATGGCCTCCCTGCCCGGGCTTCTGGAAGGTGTGTCTGTTGAGCTACGCGAGGGCGCTTACGATGGTCCCCTGCTGGACCGGGTGGGTGATACGAGCGCGCCCAGGCAACTGCGTCTTATCCATACCGACCTGAAGGAGTGGAAACTCTGCAGCGGCCCGGAAAAAGTAGAGTACTGGCGCAGTGATGAAGGCGCGTTCTTTAACGCGCTCTGGATGGCAAGCAGTGGCAAGTTCACAGGGTGGGCCGAATTCAATAGGGCTGCCCAACGCTTGAAGATGCAGATTGCGCAACAGCCGCTGAGCGAGCTGGCGAGCCGGCGCGCACTTGGCTTGAAAGCAATCAAACCCGGTTTCAAATCACCCATGCGTCTGGCTGACGGACGCATAGGGTATCCACTCAGCCCGGTGGGCGGCGCTGGCGAGCGTCCGTCTGTTTGTAGGATGAAAGCAATGGCGCTGTACCCGTCGAAGTCCATGGCAGAGGTCGAGGTCATGCTCGACCTTCAAGGCGCTGGCGACGCTGTACTTCTGGCGAGGTTGACCCAACTCGAAGCTGAGCTTGCAGACTTGGACACGGCGCTGGGCAGTTGGCAGCAGGAGGGCGGATCGGGTTATGCAAGCGCCAGGCGCAGAGTGTCGGGCACCATCAAGGCTGCCTGGCGTAGAAGTTCTGCGCAGGCATTGGCAGGGGATCAGACGCCGATCGGCCATGTACTGGACTTGTCGCATGAAGTGATTGGCGAATTGCCTGCGATAACCGCAAATATGGATCACGTGGGCAGCCTGGTTCTACGTCGAATGGCGCTTTCAGACAGCTCACTGCCTTTTCTGAACGCATTCGGCGGCTTGCGCTGGCTGGACATGCGAGAGAACAACCTGACGCAACTGCCAGATTTCGCTAATGGCGGGGCCGGGCTGACTAAACTCTATTTGAGTCGAAACGATATCCAGATGACCGAATCGAGCCGCCTGCGTCTGGAGGGTATGCAGAGCCTGAAGATTCTGAATCTCAGCGATAATCGTCGCCTGGGATGGCAGGCCGACCTGCGCCGCCTGCGCAATTTGAACCAGCTTTATCTTTCGGATACCGGCACGGAGACCTTTCCTGTCGGCGCCGAACAACTACCCCAACTGGCCCGCGTCGATCTGCACACTAATCGGATCACGACGTTACCTGAATACGCTTTCCAGCATCCGGACCGCATCATCGTGCACGACAATCCATTGTCGGCGGCTACCCTGGCGCGGCTGGGTGAGCCTTTCAACGCGGCGCATTTGGGGGAGCACATTACGGTCGACGAAGCGCGCGGCTTATGGCTGGGAGCGTTGTCGGCCAGCGAATCAGCCCGGCGCGGCGGGATCTGGGACGAACTCAGGGCCAATCCTGAGTCAGCCGCTTTTTTTACCGTGGTGTCCGATACTACTCGCAGCGCGGAATTCAACAGTGATGTGACGCGCCCGGTACTGGCGCAGCGCGTGTGGAACATGCTCGAGGCCGCGAGCGAAAGCCAGGCTATCCGAGAGTCGTTATTTGCAGCTGCCGATGATCGAGTCACCTGTGGCGACGGCAGCTCGGTCGAATTCATGAATCTCGAGAGTGAATTGCTGGGGGCGAGGGCACTCGAGTTGGCAGGCGTTGAGAGCGAAGAAGGCGCGTTGGTATCCACGGGCAGAAAGTTGTTTCGTCTAGCGTTGGTAGACGCCATTGCCGAACGGGATGTCGCGGCGAGAGGACCCGGGTTTACCGAGCAGGTTGAAGTCATTCTGGCTTATCGCACCCGGCTTGCGGTATCGCTGGATTTGCCGGTCCAATCCCGGGACATGTTGTTTGCGCAGCAGGCCGCTGTGAGTCAAACGGATATCGATAATGCGGGCGCAGAGGTGCAAAGAGAAATGCGTCATGCGGCTAAAGAGGCGGACTTTTTTATCGGGCGCCTGTTCTGGGACAAACACCTGCGCACCCGATACCCTCAGGAACTTGAGGCGTTAATGAAGCCGGACCTAGTTCTGATAGACGAAAAGAGCACTGCGCTGTTCGATATTTCGGATTTGCAAGGCGAGCAAGACGCCGCTGTAGATCCAGCGACAAGAGCACTGTGGCAGACAAAACATGATGAGGCGGTCGGCCGGTTAGCGCGCCTGTTGAGTATGCGCAGGGATCAAATCCTGGTGAACGGCTCGATGCAAAGCGTGTTTTTTGAGCGTGAACTCAAGCAGCTAGGGGCTGAGCGGCGGGCGCTGGAACAACGAGCGCTGCACACCTTGACGCGGAGGGTGTTCAACAACGTCGCGGCCTCAGGTGGGACCGCCCTGTAATCGCACGGTGCAGAAAGCACAAAGGGGACCCTAGGGTCCCCTTTAATTTGTCGTTGCGTGCTCTTTTTTTATTATTGAGGGGCGGTCTATTGTTGTTTTTGGCAACCGTTACCCTTTACCGCTGTTTTTGGCGACCCCCATTCGGAGTCAAGAGCAAACGTATTTTTTTGAGCGCTGACCTGCTTCTTCATTATCGATCCAACCAGTGGGTAGCTACCTGAGGTAGTTTTATTTTTCTCTAACCGGTTGCGGGTTTCGGCACGCCGTACCCTGCGAAGCACATCTTCTCCAAAAAAATCTGTTAGCTGCGTCTCTGCCGTGTTGTTTTTGTTATGTCAGAGTCGTTTCGTCTTATTTTTATTAGGTTTGGCGCTTTTTATTCTTGTTATGCCATAGAGATAGCAGAAGCCGTGCCAACTTTATAAATTCCTTTAAAATCAATGGCTTGATTTTTATGTAGGGGTTGGCCTACGGCAATCACGCCGAAATATGTTTCCGTGTTACTCGATGTGTAGGTGTGCGGTAACACATTGTCACGGCTACGCTACTCAACCGGCGTTGCGCGCCTTGGCCACGCGCGACCCTGTTGGTCGGCCCAGCACGTTGCTGATTTGCTGGCCCGCACGAATCAACGCCTCCAGGTCGATACCGGTCTGGATGCCCAAGCCGTTGAGCAGGTACACCACATCTTCGGTGGCAACGTTACCGCTGGCCCCTTTGGCATACGGGCAACCGCCAAGGCCCGCGACAGAGCTGTCGAACACGGTGATCCCTTCCAACAGGCTGGCGTAGATATTCGCAACGGCCTGGCCATAGGTGTCATGGAAGTGCCCGGCCAACTTTTCTCGTGGCACGTGGGCGCCGACCACCTCGAACAGTCGCCGCGTCGCGCCCGCCGTACCGGTGCCGATGGTGTCGCCCAGGGACACTTCATAGCAGCCCATGGCATACAACTCGCGCGCGACCATCGCCACCTGTTCCGGCGCGATCTGGCCCTCATACGGGCAACCCAGCACGCACGACACATAACCACGCACGCTGATCCCATGTTGCTTGGCCGCGGCCATGATCGGCGCGAAGCGTTCCAGGCTTTCGTTGATGGAGCAGTTGATATTGCGCTGGGAGAACGCCTCGGACGCCGCCGCAAACACCGCTACTTCCTTTACGCCGGCCGCCAACGCGTCCTCAAAACCCCGCAAGTTAGGCGCCAGGGCACCATAGGTCACGCCAGCTTTACGCTGAATCTGTGCAAACACCTCGGCAGAACCAGCCATCTGCGGCACCCATTTGGGCGATACAAAACTGCCGACTTCGATGTAGCTCAAGCCCGCGGCACTGAGGGCGTCCACCAGTTGAACTTTGTCCGCCACGCTGATGGGGTGGGCTTCGTTCTGCAAACCGTCGCGCGGGCCGACTTCCACCAGGCGTACGTGTGAGGGGAGGGACATGGCAGTTACCTTCTGATCAATGGCCAGCCTGGCTCTTGGTGTGGGCCAGGGCCTGGGTGCAGCGCTCTTGCGCGGTATCCAGCTCCAGCTTCATTTGTTCGATATCCAGCAGTTGCTGTTCCAACTGTTCACGGCGCTCGGCGATCTTGGCCAGCATGCTGTTGAGTTGGATGTGGTTGCCGCCGGAGGGGTCGTAGAGCTCGATCAGCTCGCGGCATTCGGCCAGGGAAAAACCGATGCGCTTGCCACGCAGGATCAGCTTGAGGCTGACCTTGTCGCGCGCCGAGTAGATGCGCTCCTGGCCCCGGCGTTCCGGGGCCAGCAGGCCTTGTTCTTCATAGAAGCGAATGGCGCGGGTGGTGATGTCGAGCTCGCGGGCGAGGTCGGAGATGCTGTAGGTCGTGCTCATGGATGTGCCCGAGAAGATGTCTTGGGCGCTAAGCTAATGGCTGCTTGACGTTAACGTCAAGGCTCGCGCTCACTACAGTCAGGGTTGTTTGCCATCCAGTTTTTTTTCATGGGCCGTCACCTGCTGACACAACTCGATCATTTGCTCACGCATCCATCGATTAGCAGGGTCCTGGTCAGTGCTTTCATGCCAGTACAGGTGGGTCTCTACTGGCGGCACATCGTTGACCGGCAGGTTGAACCAGTGCAGTTCGTGGCGGCGGGCGAAGCGTTCGGGCACGGTCATGACCATGTCGGTCTGCTGCAACACTTGCGAGGCCATCAGGTAGTGCTGGGAGCGCAGCGCGATCTTTCGCTGGATGCCCATTTTGCCCAGTGCCAGGTCAACGTGGCCCAAGCCGTTACGACGGCTGGAGATATGGATGTGGGTCAGCGCCAGGTAGTCATCCAGTGTCAGCTTGTCTTTGCCAGCCATGGGATGACCCTTGCGCATGGCGCACACATAGCGGTCTTCCATCAGCTTGACGTGGCGCACCTGTGGGTCGGTGTTGAGCGGCGCATCCACCGCAAAGTCCAGGCGCCCGGCGGCCAATTCCTTGGTGGTCTCGCGGCGTTTGGACAGGAAGCTCTCGATCACCACCGTCGGCGCCAGGCGGCGCAAGCGCTGGAACAGCGGCGGCAGAATCACTGCTTCGGTGAGGTCGGTCATGCTGATGCGGTAGGTCTTGGCCGCCTGCTGCGGGTTGAAAATCCGGCTTTCCTGCACCGACACCCGCAGCAACGACAGGGCATTACGCACGGGGCCGATGATGTTCTGCGCCATCGGCGTGGGCACCATGCCTTGAGCCGTACGCACGAACAGCGGGTCGTTGAAGGTCTCGCGCAGGCGTGCCAGAGCGTTGGACACCGCCGGTTGGGTGATGCCGACAATCTGCCCGGCGCGGGTCAGGTTGGCTTCGGTGTAGATCGCGTCAAAGACGATAAACAGGTTGAGGTCGACCTTGCTCAGATTCATTGGGTTGCGCTCTTATTGTTAGGGTGCCGATAGGCCGATCATATATCGGTGATGAATGTTAATACACGCCGAGAATAGGCTAGGTAAATTATCAACGCTGTTCTAGCATCGATTGCATGACCTAAACAACCTCTCAGAGAAGGGAGCTGCTCATGGATTTCGCCTATTCGCCCAAGGTTCAGGAACTGCGTGAACGCGTCACTGCATTTATGGATGCTTACGTTTACCCGGCCGAGCCGGTGTTCGAACGCCAGGTCAGCGAAGGTGATCGCTGGCAGCCCACCGCAATCATGGAAGAGTTGAAAGCCCGCGCTAAAGCCGAAGGCCTGTGGAACCTGTTCCTGCCGGAATCCGAACTGGGCGCTGGCCTCACCAACCTTGAATACGCGCCGCTGGCCGAAATCATGGGTCGCTCACTGTTGGGCCCAGAGCCGTTCAACTGCTCCGCTCCCGATACCGGCAATATGGAAGTGTTGGTGCGCTACGCCAACGAAGAGCAAAAACAACGCTGGTTGGCGCCGCTGCTGCGCGGTGAGATCCGCTCAGCCTTCGCCATGACCGAACCGGACGTAGCGTCTTCGGACGCCACCAACATGGCTGCCCGCGCCGAGCGCCAGGGCGACGAATGGGTGATCAATGGCAAGAAATGGTGGACCTCCGGCGCCTGCGACCCGCGCTGTAAAATCCTGATCTTCATGGGCCTGAGCAACCCGGATGCGCCGCGCCATCAGCAACACTCGATGATCCTGGTACCGGTGGACACCCCCGGCGTGAAGATCGTGCGCCCGCTGCCCGTGTTCGGCTACGACGACGCGCCCCATGGGCATGCTGAAGTGCTGTTCGACAATGTGCGCGTGCCCTATGAAAACGTGCTGCTCGGCGAAGGCCGTGGTTTTGAGATTGCCCAGGGCCGCCTTGGCCCAGGCCGTATCCACCACTGCATGCGCTCCGTCGGCATGGCTGAGCGTGCACTGGAATTGATGTGCAAACGCTCCGTCAGCCGTACCGCGTTCGGCAAGCCGCTGGCCCATTTGGGCGGCAATATCGACAAGATTGCCGACTCACGCATGGAGATCGACATGGCGCGCCTGCTGACCTTGAAGGCGGCGTACATGATGGACACCGTGGGCAACAAGGTCGCGAAAAGTGAAATCGCCCAGATCAAAGTGGTCGCACCGAATGTGGCCTTGAAGGTGATTGACCGTGCGATCCAGATCCACGGCGGCGCGGGCGTCTCCAACGACTTCCCGCTGGCCTATATGTACGCCATGCAACGTACGCTGCGGTTGGCGGATGGGCCGGATGAAGTGCACCGCGCCGCGATTGGCAAGTTTGAGATTGGCAAATATGTGCCTAAAGAACTGATGCGCGGCGGTCAATAAGACCGCGTCGCCTGCATTCGCGAGCAAGCCCGCTCCCAGAGTTGACCGCATATCTTCAGTAAGAATGCGGTCGAATGTGGGGCTTGCTCGCGAGGCGACCAGTCAAAACACCACAAGACTTAGAGCTCAATACACCCAAACCTCCACCCGCCGATTCTTGATCCTGCCTTCATCCGCCGTATTCGCCGCCACCGGCATCTGTGCCCCAAACCCACGAATATCGCGCAGTATCACACCGTTCTTCACCAGCTCCCGACGCACCGCCATCGCCCTCAACTTAGACAACAACGCCGCCCGTTGCGGGTCATTCTTGACATCACCAAACCCCACCAATGTCACCTGCTTATCCAGCTTGTTGTGACTTTTCAGGTACGCCACCACCCGCTGCAAATCCTGGCGCGCTTTGTTGTCCAGGCTGGCACTGCCTTCTTCGAAGCGAAAATTCACGGTCAAACGCTGAGCGTCACGCGCGATGGCTTGATAGTCCTCGGGCATCGACGCGCGCGGCTCGACGGCGATCGCCTGTACCTGCTGCGCGATAAACCCGTTGGCCGCGACAATCGCCTGGCCCTTGCTGCTCTGGGTGAAGTCCACCAGTGCCTTGGCCCATGGGTTGCGCCCCGATGGCGGCAGGTAGAAAAACAGCCGGCGCGACAGCGGGTAATCCTCGGTGGCAATCAGGCTATTGAGCGGCAACATGGGTTGCGAGTCGCCATCCACAATCGCCACTGCCTTGGCCTGACGCACGTAGGGCAGGCCGATAAAACCGATGCCCTGCGGGTCCTGGCTGACCGCGTCGGACAGCTGTTCGCTGGACTCGAAGCGTTTGGCACCTGCGGCGAGCGGCTTGCCACGCAAGCGAAGCACCAGTTCCTTGAAGGTGTCGTAGGTGCCGGACTGATCATCGCGCGCATACAAATGAATCGGCCCGCCGACCCCACCTAATGCTTCCCATGTGCTGATTTCGCCATTGAAGATCTGCGCCAGTTGCTCCGTATTCAAGGCGTTCAACGGGTTTCGCGGGTTGAGGATGATGGCCAGGCCGTCGATGGCGATCACCTGTTCGGCGTCGGGGCTTTTCAGGTCGCCGAGGGGGTCGAGGTCGACCAGTTCACTGTCCTTGATCGGACGAGACGAGGCCGCCAGGTCGGCCGTGGCTTTTTTCAGCGCCATGAAACCGGTGCTGGAGCCGTGGGCAGCGACCTCGATCGACACGGTCTTGCCTAGGCGCGTCTTGCCGGTCACGCGCTGTTCATTGGCACCTTGCGCCGGCTCAATGCGCACGTCCTGCAGGCCCTGATGTTCCATCAATCCCTTGACCAACGCCGGCCCCAGCGCCGCGCCAATGGTATTGGAACCCTGGATGCGTAATGCAGGGCCTTGATCGGGAGCGGGTAGGGGGGCGCAAACCGCGTAGAGAGGAAAGAGCGCCAGCAGAAACAGAACGCGCAGCATCATGCCGGCACCTTCTCAAGCCAAAGGGAGTGCCGCGAGAATAAGTCAGGCAGGTTTCAACAATGTGACTGATAAGCCATGGATCCAATTGTGGGAGCCAGCTCCCACATTGGACGATGTTGTCAGCTCAATTCAAGCCAGATCGGCGCATGGTCAGACGGCTTCTCCAGCCCGCGCAGATCGTAATCCACGCCCGCATCCTTGACCCTTGGCAGCAAGCCATTGGACGCCAGGATCACGTCGATCCGTAGCCCGCGCTTAGGCTCATCTTCAAACCCACGGCTGCGGTAGTCGAACCAGCTGAAGCGGTCGGCCACGTCCGGGTTGAGGTGGCGGAAGCTGTCCACCAGGCCCCAGTTCTTCAGGCGGGCCATCCATTCGCGTTCTTCGGGCAGGAAGCTGCACTTGCCCGTCTTGAGCCAGCGCTTGGCGTTGTCGGCGCCGATGCCGATGTCGCAATCTTCCGGGGAAATATTCACGTCGCCCATCACTACCAGCGCCTGGTCATTGCTGAACTGGCTTTCCAGCAACTGTTGCAGGTCTTCATAGAAGCGCTGCTTGGCCGGGAACTTGGTCGGGTGGTCGCGGCTTTCGCCCTGGGGGAAATAGCCATTCATGATGGTGACCGGTTGGCCGTTTTCGTCGGCGAAGGTGCCCCAGATAAACCGGCGCTGGGCGTCTTCTTCGTCGGTGGCAAAACCTTTGTGCAGGCTCAACGCCGGCAGGCGCGAGAGCAGAGCCACACCGTAATGGCCTTTTTGCCCGTGGTAGTACACGTGATAGCCAAGGGCCTGTACTTCGGCCAACGGGAACTGGTCGTCGTGGACTTTGGTTTCCTGCAGGCCGATCACATCCGGCTGGTGCTTCTCGATCAGCGCCGCCAGCTGATGAGGACGGGCGCGCAGCCCGTTGATATTGAAGGAGACGATTTTCATGGTCGGCAGTCCAGTCCTGGCAAAAGGGCGATGCTAGCCGACAAGTCGGACGGGGGCCAGCGTGGCGGTAGGGCAGTTGCGCTGCTAATGTCTGGGAACGACTCGTGCTGCGTGGGTTCGTACCCATAAGAACGCCGCCTTCTGAGCGGTGCCCAGGGAGATTCACTGTATGCCAGACACTTCGACCGCCATTGGCGAAATCCGCTTGCTCAACAGCGGCTACTCCCGCGAGGCCCGTTCCCTGCTGTACCAGGCCTACCGCCATGAGCCAACGTTTGCCTATATCTTTGAAGCGGAACGTTCAGGTTATGAGCAGCGAGTGCGCGCCACCGTGCGCGAACTGGTCAAGCAGCATTTCTTCCAGAAGCTTCCGGCCATCGGCCTATTCGTCAATGACCGGCTCATCGGCATCGCCCTGATCGCCCCCCCGCAGCGGCGCCTGGGGATTACCGAAAGCTGGGCCTGGCAAATCCGCATGTGGCTGAGCACCGGCGTGCGCGGCACGCGGCGTTACCTCGACTACCACCATGCGGTGCTGGCGTGCCTGCCAAGTGAGTCGGTACACGTGCTGCCGCTGCTGGGTATTCACCCGCAATTCCAGGGCAAACACTACGGCGAGCAGTTGCTGGAAGCGGTGCACAACTGGTGTGCCGACGACCCGCACTCGTCCGGTGTGGTGCTGGACACCGGCAATTCTCGCTACCTGGATTTCTACCAGCGCCAGGGGTATGAAGAGATCGGTGAAGTCGCTGTAGGACCTGTCGTGGAGCACGTGTTTTTTCATCCCAACCCGCAGTCGTCACATGCTGCAACGGCTTGATGCAGAATTTTTCAGAATTTTCCGAGTTCTAAAGTGCTCTCCAGCTCGTGTAGCATCCGCGCCTATGAAGTTTCCAGGAAGATTTACCAGCGGCTTGATTCTGCTGTTCACAAGCTGCGGCGCCTTGGCGCAAAGCGAATTGGACGTGCGGATCAAGCCCTCAAACGATGCGTTGAAAGCCAACATCGAGGGCTACATCGGCGGGGTGGGCGATCGTGATGAAGAGGCCTTGCTGCGGTTCAGCCGTGGCGCCGAGGAGCAGGCGCGTAAAGCAGCCCAGGCCCTGGGCTTCTATCAGCCACAGATCGAAAGTGATGTGAAGGGCGGCAAGAACCCGCGCCTGATCCTCACCATCGAGCCCGGCGAGCCGGTGCATTTGCGAGACGTGACCCTACGAGTCGACGGCCAAGCCGCAGACCTCAAAGCTTTTCGCGTGCCCGTCAGCGACGACCTCAAATCCGGCGCCGTGCTCAACCACGGCCATTACGAAGACGCCAAGCGGCTGATCCAGAACCAGGCCTCGCGCTACGGCTTCTTCAGCGGGCGTTTTACCAAACAGAAACTGTCGGTGGACCCGCAGGCGGGCGTCGCCGATATCGAACTCATCTATGACAGCGGCCCGCGCTACACCTTGGGCAAGGTGAGCTTTGCCGGCGACACGCCGTTTGACGAAGAGCTGCTGCAACGCATGGTGCCGTTCAAAAGCGGTACGCCCTACGATTCCGAATTGATCGCCGAACTCAACCAGAACCTGCAAGCCAGTGGTTTTTTCGAAGGCGTGCGCGTGGACGCTGCGCCGGCCGCCTCGACGGATGACATCATCCCGGTGGCCGTGCGTCTGGAAACCCGCAAGCCGCGGACCATGGGCCTGGGCTTGGGCTTTTCGACCGACGTTGGCCCGCGCGGCAAAGCCAACTGGACCCGTCACTGGGTCAACCCACAGGGCCATAGCTATGGCTGGGAAGCCGAGCTGTCGGCACCGCGGCAGAACGTCGGCCTGTGGTACGACATTCCGCTCGACCCCCCGCTCACCGACAAACTGCGCTTCTCCGGTGGCTATCAGAACGAAGAACTCGCCAACACCGACACCGTGAGTAAATTGCTCACCCTCGGCCCAGAATGGCATAGCAAGTTGCCCAGCGGTTGGACCCGAGTAATCTCGCTCAAGTATCAGCGCGAAGAGTATCGCCTGGGCAACGACTCCGGCTTGAGTAGCCTGGTGATGCCGGGTATCAGCTACGCCTACCTGCGCAGCGACAACCGCATCGACCCGCACCACGGCTATCGTCTGCAATTCGACACCAAGGTCGCCAAAGAGGGCTTAGGCTCCGACACCAACCTGCTTTACGGCACGGCCATGGTCAAGGGTCTGACCACCTTGTGGGACAACCACCGCTTTCTCGCCCGCGCCCAGGTCGGCGGCAGTGCCACCAACGGTTACAAATCGGTGCCGCCGTCGTTGCGCTTTTTTGCCGGTGGTGACCAGAGCGTGCGCGGTTATGAGTACCAGACGCTGTCGCCCGAGAACGACCGCGGCGACCGCATCGGTGGCCGCTACATGGTTGCCCTCAGCGCCGAGTATCAATATTCCATCGCCGAGAAGTGGCGGATCGCGACGTTTATCGACCAGGGCAACTCGTTCAATTCGCTGGACCTGCCCAGCCTGAAAACCGGCGTCGGCGTCGGTATCCGCTGGGTCTCGCCGGTCGGCCCGATCCGCCTTGACCTGGCCCATGCCCTCGAAGATCCGGGCGGCGTTCGATTGCACTTTTCCATGGGGCCTGAGCTGTGATGCGTGGGGTGAAAATAGCGGGGCTGGCCGTGCTTGCCATCCTCGCCGTGCTGTTATTGGCGCTGTGGGCGTTACTCGGCACCCAGGCCGGCAGCCGCTGGGCATTGGCCCGCGTACCGGGGTTGAGCGTAGAGCATTTCCAGGGGCATTTGGGCGGCCAGTGGAGCGCCGACCATCTGCTGTGGCAGCAAGACAGCAGCCGCGTCGAACTCCAGGCGCCGACGGTGGATTGGTCGCCCGCCTGCCTGTTGCGCATGACCTTGTGCATTAATCGGTTGGACGTGGATCAGGTCAGCCTGCAATTTCCGCCGGGCACTGAGGAAAGCAGCGGCCCGATCCAGTTACCCGACCTGAAACTGCCCGTAGCCATCCAGTTGGGCGACGTTCGCGTCGGTAGCCTGCTGTTCAACGGCAGCGAAGAACTCAGGGGCCTGCAATTGGCGGCGCATTGGACGGCTGCCGGTCTGCAGATCGACGCCGTGCACCTGCAGCGTGACGATCTGGTACTGGACCTGGCCGGCTTGCTGCAACCCACCGGCGATTGGCCGCTGAGCGCCACTGGGAATGTAAGCCTGCCGTATGCGCCAGGCAGCGCACCTTGGAAGGTGGCGTTGAAGATCGATGGCGATTTGTTAAAGACTCTCACGCTTGATGCAGACAGCAGCGGCTATTTGCCAGCCAAGCTCACGGGCGAACTGCAACCCTTGGCAGAAAACCTCCCGGCCCAATTGCACATCACCGCCGACAGTTTCAAGCCCAGCGCCGATCTGCCGGACACCTTGCAACTCAACACACTCGACCTCACCGCCAAAGGTGACTTGAAGCGCGGCTACCAAGTGTTGGGCAAGGCCGTGCTTCCTGCGGAAAAAGGCCCGGTGGATGTGCTGCTGCAAGGCCGGGTTGACGCCAAGGGCGCGCAGATCGCCGGCCTGGACCTGAATGCCGGAGACAAGCAAAGCCTCAAGCTGACGGCCCAACTGGATTGGCAACAAGGTTTCAGCGCCGACGCCAATATCGATTGGCTGGACTTCCCCTGGCATCGCCTCTATCCGGTTGTCGACGAGCCGCAAGTCGTATTGCGTACGTTTAATGGTGAGGTTTCCTACAAAGACGGTAACTACCTGGGCAACCTCAAGGCCGACCTCGACGGCCCGGCGGGCAAGTTCAATGTGGTCACGCCGTTCAGTGGCGACCTCAAGCAAGTCTTCCTGCCCGAGCTGAAACTCACCGCCGGCCAAGGCAAGGCCGAAGGCCACTTGAACCTGCAATTCGCCGACGGCATCGCCTGGGACACCGCGCTGGACCTGTCGGCCTTGAACCCGGCGTACTGGGTTGCTGAACTGCCCGGCACTTTGGCCGGCCCCCTGCGCAGCAAGGGCGAGTTCAAGAACGAGCAGCTCAAGCTGAATGCCGACCTCGACCTCAAGGGCCGCCTGCGCGGGCAAACTGCCGTGCTGGCGGCCAAGGCTGAAGGCGCGGGCGAGCAGTGGACCCTGGCCAACGTGGATATCCGCCTGGGCGACAACCGCATCAACGGCAGCGGCAGTCTGCAACAACGCCTGGCTGGGCAGATCGATATCAAGCTGGCGCGCCTGGCCCAGCTGTGGCCGCAGTTGCGCGGGCAGGTTAATGGCCGACTCGACGTGGCCGGCAGCCTCAAGGCCCCCCAAGGCAAGCTCGCCCTCAAAGGCCAGCAATTGGCGTTCGCCGACAATCGCCTGCAAAGCCTTACCCTCGACGCCAGCCTCGATAGCGCCCAGCGCGCAAGGATCGACCTCAAGGGCAGCGGCATTCAGAGCGGTGACACCCAGGTCGGCACCCTGACAGCCAGCGCCCAGGGCGATATCAAGAACCAAAAGGTCCAACTGGACCTGGCTGGCCCCTTGGTCAAGCTGGCCCTGGCGTTGGATGGCAACCTCGACAAAGGCAATTGGCGCGGGCGCCTCGCCAGTGGTGATGTGCAAGCGGGCGGCCAGGACTGGAAGCTGCAAGCGCCGGCGAAGATCGAACGCATGGCCGATGGCAAGCTGACGTTTGCCGCACATTGTTGGGGCTCCGGCCCCGCCAGCCTGTGCGGCGAAGACCAGCGGCTGATGCCCGAGCCAAAGCTGCGCTACCACCTCAAGCAATTTCCCATCGACAGCCTGGCGGCGTTTTTGCCCAAGGATTTCGCCTGGAAGGGCAAGCTCAACGCCGACCTGCAGCTCGATCTGCCGGACAGCGGCCCCAAAGGCGTGGTCTCGGTGGACGCCAGTGGCGGCACCTTGCGCGTCAAGGACAAGGACCAGTGGCTGGATTTCCCCTATGACACGCTGAAGCTGGAAACCACGCTCAACCCCAAGCGTATCGACACCCAGCTGAACTTCCGTGGCGGCAAGCTCGGCGAGCTGATGTTGCAAGCGCAGATCAACCCGTTGCCGAAGAGCAAACCGATCACGGGCACGTTCACCCTTGCCGGCCTGGACCTCGCGGTGGTGCGGCCGTTTGTGCCGATGGTGGAAACCCTCAGCGGCAAGCTCAATGGCAACGGGCGCATCTCCGGCGGCTTGTTGGCACCTCAGGTCAACGGCAGCGTGAACCTGGTGGGCGGCGAGATTTCCGGTCCGGAACTGCCCATTAGCCTGGAAGGCCTGAACGTGCAGGCGCTGATCGCCGGTGAAAGCGTGCAGCTCAATGGCGGCTGGCGCAGCGGTAAAGCCGGGCAGGGCAGCCTCAAAGGGCAGATCGACTGGGGCAAGGCCCTGGTGGTGGACCTCAGCCTGCAAGGCTCGCAGTTGCCGGTCACGGTTGAACCTTACGCCGTGCTGGAAGTGGCGCCCGACCTGAAAATCACCCTGAAGAATGACAAGCTCGCCGTGGCCGGCAACGTGCACATCCCGCGTGGCGATATCATCGTGCGCGAGTTGCCACCGTCCACCGTGAAGGTCTCGGATGACACCGTGATCGTGGGCAGTCAGACCGAAGAGGGCAAGCCGCCGATGGCGATGGCCATGGACATCAACGTGGTGGTGGGTGAGGACAAGCTCAACTTCTCGGGCTTTGGCCTCACCGCCAAAGTGCAGGGCCAGGTGCACATCGGCGACAACCTCGACACCCGTGGCGAGCTGTGGCTCAACGATGGCCGCTACCGCGCCTACGGGCAGCGGCTCGATGTGCGGCGTGCACGGCTGCTGTTCGCCGGTCCGTTGGACCAGCCGTATCTCGATGTCGAAGCGATCCGCAAGACCGACGATGTGATCGCCGGTATCCGCCTGAGCGGCAGCGCCGAGCAGCCCACCACGCAAATCTTCTCCGAACCGGCCATGAGCCAGGAACAGGCGCTGTCCTACCTGGTGCTTGGCCGTCCGCTGAGCTCCACCGGTGAAGACAACAACATGCTTGCCCAGGCGGCGTTGGGCCTGGGGTTGATGGGCAGTGCCGGGGTGACCTCGGACCTTGCCACCAAGTTGGGCATCCAGGATTTCGACCTGGATACCCAGGGCAGCGGCAACAACACCGCCGTGGTCGCCAGCGGCAAAATCACCGAAAAGCTCAGCCTGCGTTACGGGGTAGGGGTATTCGAACCGGCCAGCACCATCGCCTTGCGCTATTTGTTGAGCAAGAAGGTGTATCTGGAGGTGGCGAGTGGTGTGGCCAGTTCGCTGGATATCTTCTACAAGCGCGATTTCTGACCCCGGCGCGATTCAAAACTGTGGGAGCAAACAGATGTGGGCGCTAGCGGCCATATCTGTTTGCATTTCAAACCGCTCATCGTGAAATTACCAAGCAAGCTAACTATTCCATTTGACATTCGCTGCCTAAGCAGTAATATCTCGTCACACATTCACTGCCTAGGCAGTAATAAGGTGACTTCCGATGAAACACTTCACTCCGGATAACTTCCACAACTGCCACCTGGGGCTATTGCTCGGGCGCGCCGCAATCCTCAAAGACCGCATCATCGACACCCACATGGAACCCCACGGCATCACTGCCGCGCAGTTCAAGGTGTTGATCATCATGGCTCAGTTCGGCGTCGACACCCCGGCGGAGCTGTGCCGCCACCTGTCTTTGGACAGCGGTTCAATGACCCGCATGCTCGACCGCCTGACGCAGAAGGGGCTGCTGGATCGCAAGCGTTCAGAGCTGGATCGACGCCAAGTGCAGCTTGTGCTCACGTCCGACGGCCAGCGCCTGGCAGACATGCTGCCGTTCATCGGCGCCGATGCGTTAAACCAGTTGGCCGGCGCATTGGAACCGGGTGAGTTGGAAACCCTGGAAAAGATCCTCAAGAAAATTCTGATAGCTGCAGGTGATCCCATCACTATCCAGCGGGTAGGTAACCAATGAACACACGCGCCCTTTGCCTGGTGCTGGTGGCCATGAGCATGGCCGGTTGCGCCAACTACAGCGGCCTCGACACCCAGGGCAAACGCCTTGACGCCAATACCTTGCAAACCGGCAAGTCCTTGGGTGGCGTGACCCTGTCGAGTGCCGCCTGGCCCAGCGCCGACTGGTGGAAAAACCTTGGCGACCCGCAGCTCGACGGCCTGATCCAGGAAGCCCTGCAAAACAGCCCCGACATGCAAGTCGCCAGTGCCCGTGCCCATCAGGCCGAAGCCGCCGCTTACGCCGCCAATGCCGAGCGCATGCCGACACTGGATGCCAGCGCCGGTGTGAGCCGCTCGCGCCTGGCCAAAGACCAGGACCCGCGAGGCGAAGGCGATGCCTATTCGACCGTGCGCAACATCGGCGCCAGCTTTAATTACAACTTCGACCTCTGGGGCGGCCAGCGCGCTGCCTGGGAAGCCGCGTTGGGCGAGGCTCGCGCCGCCCAGGTTGATCAGCAGGCGGCGCGCCTGACCCTGGCCGCCAACGTCGCCAAGGCCTACAGCGACTTGGGCCAGGCGCATATCGTGCGTGACCTGGCCAATGACGACCTCAAACGCACCCGGCAGATGCTTGACCTGAGCAAACGCCGCCTGGACTCGGGCATCGACAGCCAGTACCAGTACCAACAGACCGAAAGCCTGGAAGCCAGCTCGCAGTCGCAACTGATCGACGCGGAAAAGCAACTGCAGAGCGCGAAAATCGCCCTGGCGGTGCTGCTCGGCAAAGGCCCGGACCGTGGCAATGAGCTGGCCCGTCCCAACGTACTCAAGCCCAGCGCGGTCGCCGTGCCTTCAGTGCTGCCGGCTGAGCTGCTGGGCCGTCGCCCGGATCTGATCGCCGCGCGCTGGCGCGTCGAGGCAGCGGGCAAGAATATCGATGCCAGCAAAACCCGCTTCTACCCCAACCTCAACCTGAGCGCGAGCGCCGGGGCCGAGTCGTTGCTGGGGGATGCGATGTTTGGTTCGGCCAGCCGCTTTTTCAATATCGCGCCGACGATCTCGCTGCCGATCTTCGACGGCGGCCGCCTGCGCGCCGACCTGGATGCCCGCGACGCCGACTACGACCTGGCCGTGGCCCAGTACAACAAGACCCTGGTGCAAGCCCTTGGCGATATCGGCGACACCCTTTCGCAACTGCGCGATACCGGCCGGCAGATCCAGGCTCAGCAACACGCTGCGGACATTGCCCAGCAGTCCTACGACACAGGCGTTCAACGTTACAGCGCCGGGATCGGTAACTACCTGGATGTGCTCAGCATCGAGCAGCAGTTGCTGCAGGCCCAGCGCCAACTGGCGAGCCTGAATGCGGCGCAGATCGATCTGTCGATTCAATTGATGCAGGCCCTGGGTGGCGGATACGACGCCAACAATGTGGCCGCGACCACCCCAGCCACACGCTCGGAATAATTTGAGGTATTTGTCATGGCCACTGCCGACAGCAACACCGCAACTGAACAACCCAAGGACAACAACCCACGCAAACGCAAAGTGATGCTGATCGGCCTCGCGCTGATCGTCATCCTTGGCGTCGTGGGCGTGTGGGGCTGGTATGAGCTCTACGGTCGCTTCAACGAAAGCACCGACGACGCCTATGTGAACGGCAACGTGGTGGAAATCACCCCGCTGGTCACCGGTACCGTGGTGAGCATCGGCGCCGACGATGGCGATTTGGTCCATGAAGGCCAAGTGCTGATCAACTTCGACCCGAACGACGCGGCCGTCGGCCTGCAAAGTGCCCAGGCCAACCTGGCCCGCACGGTGCGTCAGGTGCGTGGTTTATACAGCAACGTCGACGGCATGAAGGCCCAAGTCAATGCGCAGAAAGCCGACGTGCAAACGGCCCAGGACAATTACAACCGTCGTAAAACCCTGGCCCAGGGCGGGGCGATTTCCCGGGAAGAACTGTCCCACGCCCGTGACAGCCTGACGGCGGCGAAAAACGCCCTGACCAACCTTGAGCAGCAACTCAAGACCAGCAATGCGCTGGTGGATGACACCGTGATCTCGTCCCACCCGGACGTGCAGGCCGCCGCCGCGCAACTGCGCCAGGCGTACCTGACCAATGCACGCAGCACTCTGATTGCCCCGGTCACCGGCTACGTGGCCAAGCGCACCGTACAACTGGGCCAGCGCGTACAGCCCGGCACGGCGTTGATGGCGGTGATTCCACTCAACCAGCTGTGGATCGATGCCAACTTCAAGGAAACCCAGCTGCGCGATATGCGTATTGGCCAGCCGGTGGACATCGAGTCGGACATTTACGGCAGTGACGTGAAGTACAGCGGTACTGTGGACAGCCTTGGCGCCGGTACCGGCAGCGCATTTGCCCTGCTGCCGGCGCAGAACGCCACCGGTAACTGGATCAAGATCGTGCAACGGGTGCCGGTGCGCATCCACATCAACGCCGACGAGTTGGCCAAACACCCGCTTCGGGTGGGCTTGAGCACCGTGGTCAATGTGGACCTGCACGACCAGAGTGGCCCGGTACTGGCGCAACAGGCGCCGCAAAAGGCGTCGTTCACCACCAATGTGTATGACGGCCAATTGGCCGAGGCGGATGCCATGATCAAGCAGTTGATTCATGACAACAGCACCGCCGCGCCCAAGGCTGCGCAACGCTGATGAGCAATAACGCCTCCTTCACGCCACCCAGCCTGTTGATGGCCACTATTGGCCTGTCGCTGGCGACCTTTATGCAGGTGCTCGACACCACCATTGCCAACGTCGCGTTGCCGACTATTTCCGGCAGCCTCGGCGTGAGTTCGGAGCAGGGCACCTGGGTCATCACCTCGTTCGCCGTGAGCAACGCCATTGCCCTGCCACTTACCGGTTGGCTGAGCCGCCGTTTTGGCGAGGTGAAGCTGTTTCTGTGGGCGACCATTCTGTTTGTGCTGGCCTCGTTCCTGTGCGGTATTTCCACCTCGATGCCCGAGCTGATCGGTTTTCGGGTGCTGCAAGGTTTGGTCGCGGGGCCGCTGTACCCCATGACCCAGACCTTGCTGATCGCCGTGTACCCGCCGGCCAGGCGCGGCATGGCCCTGGCGTTATTGGCGATGGTCACAGTGGTGGCGCCGATCGCCGGTCCCATCCTCGGCGGCTGGATCACCGACAGCTACAGCTGGCCGTGGATCTTCTTTATCAACGTGCCCATCGGCATCTTTGCGGTGCTGGTGGTGCGTTCGCAGTTGAAGAAGCGCCCGGTCGAGACCAGTTACCAGCCGATGGACTACGTTGGGTTACTGAGCCTGATTGTCGGTGTCGGCGCCTTGCAGATCATTCTCGACAAGGGCAATGACCTGGACTGGTTCGAATCCAACTTCATAATCATTGGCGCGGCGATTTCGGTGATTGCGCTGGCGGTGTTCGTCATCTGGGAAATGACCGACAAACACCCGGTGGTGAATCTGCGACTGTTTGCCTACCGTAACTTCCGTATCGGCACCATTGTGCTGATTCTGGGCTACTCGGGCTTCTTCGGTATCAACCTGATCCTGCCGCAATGGCTGCAGACCCAGATGGGTTACACCGCTACCTGGGCTGGCCTGGCGGTGGCGCCGATTGGCATTCTGCCGGTGCTGATGTCGCCGTTTGTCGGCAAATACGCGCACAAGTTCGACCTGCGCCTGCTGGCAGGCCTGGCGTTCCTGGCGATTGGCTTGAGCTGCTTTATGCGTGCTGGCTTCACCAATGAAGTGGACTTCACGCACATCGCCCTGGTGCAGCTGTTCATGGGCATCGGCGTGGCGCTGTTCTTCATGCCGACCTTGAGCATCCTGATGTCCGACCTGCCGCCCAGCCAGATCGCCGACGGTGCGGGCCTGGCGACGTTCCTGCGTACCCTGGGCGGCAGCTTTGCGGCCTCGCTGACCACCTGGATCTGGATTCGCCGGGCGGACCAGCACCATGCGTACATGAGCGAAAACATGACCACCTACGACCCGGCGACCCGCGACGCGTTGCAGGCGTTGGGTGGGGCAGGGCACAAGGCGTATGCGCAACTGGATCAAATCCTCACCAGCCAGGCGTACATGATGTCCACCGTGGATTACTTCACGTTGTTGGGGTGGATGTTCATGGGGTTGATGTTGTTGGTGTGGTTGGCGAAGCCGCCGTTTGGTGCGAAGGCTGGGCCGGAGGCCTCCGGCCACTGATGGATGTACTCGATCCATGTGGGAGGCCCCACTACATCTTCGACGTAGCGCTGTCGCGCATCAAACTGGTTCATCGTAAGGTTATAGAACGCGTGCGGGGCAAAGGCCGTAGCCAGCACTGGTGTGTCAGCACCCGAGTGGGA